>JAOZKQ010000391.1 GCA_029935275.1 Bacteroidales bacterium
CCCCATAGGCTCATAAGTGAGAGTGGTTTCCCATGGATACCATGCCCCCAAAAAACGCCAAGCATGGATAAGGGGATCATCATTAAAATTATTAAAGTTTGATTTAAACTCTTAAAATGCAGGATCATTATTAAAATGATCACAACAAAAGCAATACTGAAGTAGCGAATTATTTTTTGCAAGGCTTCATTACTGGCTTTTTGTTGCCCCTGATAAGTATAAGAAATACCGGAATACTGAGAGAGGAGAGTAGGCATAATCTCCCCACTGATCTGTTCCAGTATTTCAGGTACTGAAGCAAATGGGTCAACAATGTCCGCCTCAACCCTGATTTCCCGGTTTCCGTTAAATCGTTTAATTGCTACCGGTCCCCTTACGAGATCATAATCGGCTAAAACAATGAGGGGGAATTCTCCAAAAGCAGTTTTAATCTTCATTTTTTCCAACTGGCCAAGTGTTAACCTGTCAGACTGAGGATAACGCACCCATACCCTTAGCTCATCACGTCCTTCCTGTAATCGCTGTGCCTGCCCTCCATAGAACCCCTGTCGTACCTGGCTGACAATTGCAGCTTCATCAAGCCCAAGGAAATATGCTTTTGGCTTTAGTTTCAACCTTACTTCCTGTTTTCCCAAAGCTATATTTTCATTAATATCTTTTAGGGCAGGGAGTTCCTCTAAACGGGACATCAGGTAATCTTTGGCTTCCTCCAGTTCAAGGAGATTTTTTGACATCAGGCCAATGGCTATAGGTACGCCCCAACGGTTACGGCCTCCAACGGTAAATTTCCGTGCTTCCGGAACCGGTCCTATTTTTTTCCGAACCATATTTGCAATTTGATGTCCGGTTAAAGGAAGCCCTTCCAGGTCACGTGGATAAACGTTTACAGCCCCTGCATGTGCACCAGACTCCTGGCCACTAAAGGAACGGCCTATGGAGGTATTTATACGTTCAATGATATCCTGATCCTCTCCAAGCTGGTTTTTTAAATCCTCATTTACGGCCCAGACAGCATCTTCAAACCGGTTAAGGAACTTTATTGTTTGTTTTTCACCATCGCCCGGAGTAAATGCTACATTAACTGAAAACCGGTCAAAATCGACCATTGGAAAAAAAGTACTTTTTATATGTCCTCCAAAAAATAACCCTGCTGTAATAAGCAATAGGGCAATTGGGATAGCTATTACTACATGGCGCCATTTAATTAGCCATATAAGCATGTGATGATAGATCCTGTCCCTGAGCCACACAATAAAACCTTCAAAATATTTTTTTATTCCTTTGTGTCTGGCATCCAGGCTGCGCTGACTAAGGACACGATGATTGCTCAGGTGGGCAGGCAGCACAAAAAAGGCTTCAAAGAGAGAAAAGAAAAGGCTGAAAATTACGACAATGGCCATATCAAACATCATTTCCATCCGTGTGCCCCCGAGAAATAATAAAGGTGAAAATGCCACAATCGTAGTCGTTACAGAAGTGACAACAGCCGGAAGAACTTCCATGGTACCATCCACTGCAGCTTTCATGGGACTTTTCCCGTTCTCAAAATGGACATAAATATTCTCTGAGATCACAATTCCGTCATCCACCAGAATCCCAATCACAAGGATCATCCCAAACAGGGACATGATATTAATTGTGACCCCATACATATTGGCAAATATGAACATGGCCAGAAAACTAAATGGAATCCCCCAGGAGACCCATAAAGATAAGCGTACACTTAGAAACAGGGATAGTGAGATGATAATCAGGGTAATCCCGATCATACCATTATCCGTTAGTAGTTTTAACCTGCTATACAGTATATCGAGAAAGGCCCTTGCCATGATCAGTTTTACCCCGCGGTCCTCCGCATTGAACTCCTTCATATATTCCCGGGCGTATTCAGTCATTTCCTCAAGGTCTTCCTCAGGAAGTTTTTCAACCATTATGGATATAGCAGGTTTCCCATTTACCCATGACTTATTGGAAGTTTCCGCAAATTTCTTCTTCACTTCAGCCACATCACGAATTCTGAGATAAGATCCATCTCCTTTGCCCCTGATAATAATATCACCAATTTTATTCGGATCAGCGCTTCTTGACCTAAGCCTGATCATAAGTTCTTCTTCCTCAGACTTAATCTGCCCACCGGAAATGTCCTGGTTGTTTCTTTGAATGGCCCTGGCCAGGGCATCAAATGTAAGGTTATGCCTTAACAGCTCTTCCTCCTTAATTTCAACAGAAATTTCAGGGGACGGAAAGCCTGACAGGGTAATCTGGCTTATAACCCCTGAATTGAAAAAGTCTTCTTCAATTCTCTGGGCATAACTCTTAAGTGTCATTAAATCCACATCCGAATTATCATCAGCGGTAAGTTCCATAAACAGGGCCATGGCTCGCGATCTTCGCTTTGCCACAATTGGCCGTTCAGCGGCAGATGGCAATGATGAAATACCATCTACAGCATTTTTAACCTCAATAAGTATTTCATCAATAGGATATTCTCCGGTAGTTTCAATGATCACAGAAGACCGGTTTTCAACGGATGTGGAATTTATTTCTTTAATACCTATCAATCCCCGTATAGCTTCCTCAACCCGGGAAGTAACGCCCTCTTCCATTTCCACAGGCGATGCACCCGGGTACAGAACCGAAACAGTGATTATCCGGCTTGTCACTTCAGGAAAGAATGCCTTCTTCATGTTGACATAGCTCAAGCCACCTGCAAGAACCACCACAGCAATAATCAGGTTCGCATAAATAGGATACTCAACAAACTTTTCAATTAATTTTCTCATACTTACTCCTTCCCTGGTTTTCCCTGTTTACTTTTCTTGCGTGATCCATCACCCGGTTTTTGCCCAAATGGGGGAGAAGCACCCTGCATCTCCACCAGCGTGCCTTCCAGTACATTAATAAGTGCTTGTAAAACAATTATCTCTCCTTCTTTTAATCCGTTAAAGATGAGAGAATTCTCATTTACTTTTATTATGTTTATATTCCTG
>JAOZKQ010000392.1 GCA_029935275.1 Bacteroidales bacterium
CATTTAAGCATTCTTGCATTACACCATTAAATCATTATAGCATTATATCATTTATATCTCCTCTTCCACCCTTCCAGTATTCCTACATTATATCATTAAATAATTATACCATTAACATCTTATCTTCCACATTACAGCATTTTAGCATTATCTCGTCAATCCAAAACAGAAACTTCAACAAAAGAAGCATTTTCTCCATCAGAATAAACTTTATGTACTGCTTTTACAAAATCTTCTTCTTTAGCCTCAAAAATATTATCCACATAGTTTTGGGGATTTCTGTCAACCAAGGGGAACCAGGTGCTTTGTACCTGTATCATTATTCGATGGCCTTTTTTGAAAGTATGCAATACATCCTGTAAAGTTAGTTTTATAAGTGTGACTTTGTTTGGAACAAAAGGTTCCGGATTTTCATAGCTGTTCCTGAACCGCCCCCTGATTACCTCGCTGCGTACCATTTGCTGGTAGCTCCCCATATGTACACCTTTGGCATTATACTTATTATCAGGATAGTCACCAGGATAAACATCAATAAGCTTTACTATCCAGTCGGCTGAAGTATGATCGGTTGACACAAAAAGATTTGTAGTAAGTTTCCCGGCCAATGTAATGTCGTTCACTAGTATAGAGGACTGGTAGGTCAATACATCGGTCCTGCGCGAAGCAAAGCGTTGGTCATCCGTCATATATTCTGTGGTCATGCCTGTGCTAATGCTCTGGGTAAAGGGTACAGGAATATTAGGATCGCTGACAAACTTTCGGAATTCCGGTGTTTCTGAATGCCGGGTAAAATCCAGGGAACCATCCCCTGACAGGTAAAGCTTCTTCTTTTGTAAGCCTTCCGGAGGCCAGGTATCAAATTCCCTCCATTTATTTGTACCTGTTTCATACATAATGGCTTCCGCCTTAGGAGCCTTTTTCTTATCCTTCAGATAATGCATAAAAAACGGGAATTCTATATTATCCTGAAAGTATTGAGAAGGATCCGGGTCACTGGAGAAAAATACATTACCCAGGTGATCACCCTTTGAGCTGGCCCAGCCTCCATGGCGCCAGGGTCCCATTACAATTGAATTTTGAATTCCCGGATTGTTTTTTTCAATAGTAGCGTAAATGTGTAAAGGACCATAAAGATCTTCGGCATCAAACCACCCTCCTACTATCAAAACAGCCGGCTTAATGTTTTTTAAATGAGGTAGCAGGTTTCTTTTTTGCCAGAAATCATCATAATTTGGATGGGCAACAATCTCATTCCAGAATGCAATGTTGTTTTTAAAATATTTTTTGTTTGCATTTGACAAGGGACCCATTTTGTTCAGATAGAATTCATATCCGTCAGGAGTAGGATATTTAAACCGCTTTCCCCATTTTTTAGTCGGAACGGGACGTGGCTGCCCGAATGCAGAAATAAACCCAAATGAATGAGGCAGAAAAAATGCCCCATGATGGTGAAAATCATCAAAAAACCAGTCAGCTATCGGAGCTTGTGGAGAAATTGCCTTTATAGAAGGGTGCGCATTTATTGTAGCAGTTGCAGCATAAAATCCGGGATAAGAGATGCCCCACAAACCGGTCTTACCATTATTATTGGGAATATTATTTATCAGCCAGTCCACCGTATCCCAGGTATCGGTACTTTCATCAATCTTTGTTTTATCCGCGTAATCGTTTAATTCCGGGCGCATATTCACAAACTCCCCTTCCGACATGAATTTCCCTCTTACATCCTGAAATACAAAAATAAATTTCTCATTTACAAAAAGTTGAGAATGATGCAGTGAACCTTTTTTTGCTTTACCATAAGGTCCCACAGAATAAGGTGTCCGCAATATAAGAAAAGGATAATCTTCTGTTTTATCTTTTGGAACATATACGCTGGTAAATAGTTTCACCCCATCACGCATAGAGATCATATACTCATATTTCTCATAATCATCTGAGGAAAGATCTTTCTTATCAGGTTTGGAAATACCAGGACTAGCGATGAAGCCAAGACCTGATATAGTGGCTAACAGGAATATGGATAGAAAAAGATTTTTGGATTTCATATGTTTTATGATTAATTAATACCTACTTGATGGATGAATTAGATTAGATAAACAAATTTTAAAAGCACTAATATATAAATTGTTTTGATAAAAATTACGAAGAAATTATCAGATTGCCTTACACTTTCACATTTGCGTTTCTGTCCACCTTTCTATTTTTGTGATATTTTTCATTGAAAATATAATTAAAATCAATAACTTTGGTAGAAACAAAAAACCCGTTTATGGAAAAAATAGCTTATATATTACTGGGCATAGTTGCCTTATTCTGGTTAGGTGCTATATTATATGGAATGGTGGAAGCCTGGCCATTTGGAATAATTGGTTTTATTGCCCTGACTGCTTTTGGCTTACTCTTTGCAAAAGTGGTAAAAGACAGGCTTAAGAATAAGGAAGATGACTTTTATTCAGAAAATGTAGATAAGTAAGAAGCTGGTTTTATACTTTTTACTTTCAGGTAATCATTTTTTGATATTAGATTAGATTTTTAAGTATTAAAATACAAACATTATGTTAATTACAACACAAGACGAATTTACAGACTATGAGATTGTGGAAACCCTTGGTTTGGTAAAAGGAAACACCATACGGGCCAGGCATGTGGGCAAAGACATTATGGCAGGGCTCCGTAATCTGGTTGGAGGTGAAATTACCGAATATACAAAAATGCTGGCTGAATCGCGTGAACAGTCACTTGACCGGATGGTTCAGAATGCAAAGGGATTAGATGCTGATGCAATTGTGTGTTTAAGGTTTACAACATCGGCGGTAATGCAGGGCTCAGCTGAATTACTTGCTTACGGAACAGCCGTGAAACTGAAGAAAAAAGCTTAAGCTACTTATTTTACCAAAAATATTATCTTTAGGGAACTTCTAATAATTCCTTTCTTTCAAGAAACAAGGATAATGAATAAGATGCCTGCCTAGCCGGCAGGT
>JAOZKQ010000393.1 GCA_029935275.1 Bacteroidales bacterium
AGACAAGACATTCCTTGAAGATGCTTATACTTCCGGAAGTAAATATGTTAAATGGTTAGAAGTAAACAGGGATACCGATAAAGATGGCACTTTTGAATGGGGTCCCTATGGATTGATCGAAAATGTAAGGGACTGGTATAACGTGATCTTTCAGGTATCGAAGGAAAGGCATCTGGATATTGATAAGGAAGATATTTCTGATGAGCTTGAATGCCTTGACCTGAGTCTGATGGTAATTAAAGAAATGAGATCCCTTTCATCCATGGCAAAAGAACTTGGAAATGATAAGGATGCCCGGAAATGGGAAAAGAAAGCAGATAAGCTTTCAGCCCTGGTAAATGAAAGAATGTGGGATGAGGAATCTGGTTTTTACTACCATGTAGATAAGAAAACCCATGAATTCCAATTTATGGATAGAGATCTGAAAAGACCCGAGATTATAGGATTCCTGCCACTTTGGGCTGAGGCAGCACCAAAAGACCGGGCTGACAGGCTCGTTCAAAGGCTTACTGACCCAAACCAGTTCTGGAGAAAATACGGTGTACCTACTTTATCTGCTGCAGATTCATTTTATAATCCCAATGTTGATTATTGTTGCAAATGGAACGGACCCGTATGGCTGCTCTGGGATTATATGGTATTTGAAGGCCTCGTTAACTATGGCTATACAGAAATTGCCAGGGAGCTGGGACAAAAAATGATCCTTGCGGTAAAAACCCAACTTTCCCTAAACCACAACTACTGGGAATCCTATAGCCCTGATAATGAAGTATTGAATTGTCCTTCAAACTATATTTGGGATGCCATCATGGCTAAATTACTGA
The DNA here is from genome assembly GCA_029935275.1 of Bacteroidales bacterium. Lineage (GTDB taxonomy): Bacteria > Bacteroidota > Bacteroidia > Bacteroidales > VadinHA17 > JANTGF01. The sequence continues at coordinate 825 of JAOZKQ010000393.1, forward strand.
TTGAGCTTAGTGAGCTGAATGACAAATAATCAGATCTTTATTCTGATTAAATAACTTAAGCTATGCATTATAAAAATTATCTAAAGAAGGCCCCTCTCTGCTTATTCCCTCTATTGCTAATCTGGAGTTGTAATCAATCCACTGACGAGTTAGGGAACTTTATCAATCCAGGTAGTCTTCCCATTTTAAAGAATGGTAAAATGAGCCAGGTATCAAGCTATGACACAACAGGGGACAACAATGACCGGATCAATATTCCGGTAAATGAAACAGCAATTATTGCAGATTTAAAAGGTACCGGAGTGATTACCCGCATCTGGTTTACTATTGACTCAAGGGATCCTTTCTTTTTGCGAAGGACCCTTATCCGGATGTACTGGGATGATGAAGAAAATCCTTCTATAGAAGTCCCACTTGGAGATTTTTTTGGTACAGGCTTTGAATACAAGCACTATTTTTCTCAATATCTTGGCATGACAAGTGGAGGTTATTTTTGCTATTTCCCCATGCCTTTCAGAAAAAGTGCAAGGATTGAAATTGTAAATCAGACCGGGGAGGAAATCTATGCTTTTTATTACCAGATAAATGTATTTTATCCTGAAAAACCTTTTAAAAAAAATATGGCATATTTCCATGCTTTCTGGAACCGGGATATTAAAACCGATAAACCGGAAAATTATACTATTCTTGAAGCTGAAGGGAAAGGACATGTAGTTGGCCTTAATATGAATATGCAATCCTATAACGGAAGCCTTGGTTACCTGGAGGGGGATGAAATGGTATGGGTCGATGGAGAAAAAAAACCCTCAATAGTTGGAACAGGAACGGAAGACTATTTCACCAGTGGCTGGTATTTCAAAGATGGTGAATTTCATGCCCCTTATCATGGGCTGATCCTGAAAGATGAAAAAAATGGTAGGATTGCTGCCTACCGCCTTCATATTCCTGATCCCATTCCTTTTCAGAAAAGCATAAAATTCACTATGGAACATGGTCATGCAAATGAATCCATAGCAGATTACAGCAGTACTGTATATTGGTACCAGAAGGAACCGCATAAGAAATTCTCTGCTATTAAAAAAGCGTCTATGAGAATACCGCTTAGAACAATTATTCCTCCAGGTGGTATAGAAGCTGAAAATCTCATACCCGCTTCTAATCCTTCTTTTCTGGTTGAAGATATGACAGATTTCGGACCTGAATGGAGTAATGGAAAGCAACTCCGTGTAAAACAAACAAGAGGTTTTCAATTTGAATTAAGCCTGAGCAATCTGGAGGAAGCACAATATGATATTGATCTTTACTATACCAAAGGGCCGGATTATGGTAAAGTTAAAGTATTTCAGGATACCAGGCTGCTTGCTAAATTCAATGGACAAAACAAAAAGATGCTGCCAGGGGAAAAATGCGAATTGAAAAATTTAAAAACAAGTGAAAATAAAATTAAATTGACATTTGTTTCCGTTGACAAAAATGAAAATGTTGGGCTGGATGTTTTCAATCTTCATCCTAAAAGAAATTACATTCCTGAATGGATGATTGTGGGTCCTTTTGTAAATAAACGGGACTCAGATATTCTAAGGTATGGCATTGACTCAGTTTATCCACCGGAAAGACAGGTTAACCTGCAAGCTGAATACAATGGAATAAATGGTCAAACAATTCACTGGACCCGGTATAAAACACCGGAAAACGGTTATTTTTCTCTTTGGGATAAAGTAAACCCATACGAGTTTGTTATTAGCTATGCATTTACCCTGGTCTATTCTCCGATGGATCAGACTGTACCATTTTTCATTGGATCTGATGACGGTTCAAAAGTTTTCCTGAATGGGAAAGAATACTACCGTTTTCTTGATATCAGGGTAGCGGCACCAGATCAGGATATAATTCAACTCCCGTTAAAAAAAGGATGGAATGAGCTGCTCCTGAAACTTGAAAACAACTTTGGCGGTTATGCATTTTATGCCCGTATCCGGGATAAAAACGGATCCCTGAAATATAGCATTCAAAAAGACTAAAGGGGACCTCTAAAGATAATCTCTAATAATAAAAACCAGAATTGGATATATAGAAATTCAATTTTACCAGAATTTTCTTTATCCAGTTTGTGCTTCCAGAAATTTAGTCTTTACTTTGTTCTAAATCAGAAAATAAAA
>JAOZKQ010000394.1 GCA_029935275.1 Bacteroidales bacterium
TGGTTGACGATGCTATTATTGATGTAGAAAATGTATATAAACGGCTTCGGCAAAATAGACAAAAACCAATACAGGAAAGGCAATCATCTTTTACTGTTGTATATGAAGCTTCAAAAGAAATCAGGGCTTCGATACTCAATGCAACTTTAATAATAATTGTAGCTTTCTTACCTCTGTTCTTTCTTTCAGGAATGGAAGGAAGAATGTTGCAATCACTTGGTATTTCTTTTATTGTATCATTGTTTGTTTCGCTTGTTGTTGCTATGACATTAACACCCTTATTGTCAAAAATGCTTCTTTCAAATGAGAAATATCTCGCCAGGAATGAAAAAGAAAAATTGTTGGTCCGCAAACTCACTTTTTACTATGAACAATCACTTTCATGGACTTTGAAACACAAAAAGGCTGTAATTATCCCAACCATTGGTTTACTTATTATTTCAATTGTTGCTTTTTCTACACTTGGAAGAAGCTTTCTGCCTGAGTTTAATGAAGGCTCATTAACCATATCGGTGGTTACAAAGCCCGGTACATCGCTTGAAGAAAGTAACCATTTGGGGAATTTGGTTGAAACAGAACTGTTGACAATCCCTGAAATATCCAGTACTGCCCGAAGGACTGGCAGGGGCGAATTGGACGAACACTCCCAAACTACCAATAGTGCAGAAATTGATGTTAATTTTTCATTGGACTATCGTAAACATCCGGCGTTTATAGCAGATGTCCGGAAAACCCTATCCCAAATTCCCGGCATTGCATACACCGTTGGCCAACCCCTGGGACACCGAATAGACCACATGCTTTCAGGAACAAGGGCGAATATTGCAATAAAACTGTTTGGCACCGATCTTAATAAAATGTTTTCTTTAGGAAACCAAATAAAAAATGCCATTGTGGATATTGAAGGATTGGTTGATGTAAATGTTGACCAACAAGTTGAAATTCCGCAAATCCAGATCAGGGCAAACCGTAATATGCTGGCTCATTATGGAATTACTTTACAGAAGTTTAACGAGTTTGTTGATATTTCATTCGGAGGTGAAAAACTATCGGATATTTACGAAGGTCAATGGCGGTTTGATTTAATTTTGCGATTAAATAAGGATTATACAGAAACAATTGAAGGCATCCGTTCGGCCCTAATTAATACGGATGATGGCAAAATAGTTCCTTTGGAACAAGTTGCCGATATTGTTTCTGTTTCTGGTCCAGGTTCAATAAGCAGGGAAAATGTACAACGTAAAATTGTAATATCTGCTAATGTTGCCGAAAGTGATTTGCGTAGCCTTGTGCAGGATATTCAAAAAAATATCAACGAAAAGATTGACTTACCTAAAACTTATCGTATAGAATATGGTGGGCAATTCGAAAGTGAAGCAAAAGCTTCAAAAACGCTGATGCTGACCTCATTAATTGCTATAGTTATAATCTTCCTTTTGTTATTTCAGGAATTCAGGAATTTTAAACTGGCAGGAATTATCCTGCTCAATTTGCCTTTGGCTTTAATAGGTGGTGTATTTTCAATCTGGTTTACTTCAGGTGTTTTGAGTATTCCTGCAATAATCGGTTTTATAACACTTTTCGGTATAGCTACCAGAAACGGGATACTTCTGATCTCAAACTATCAGAAGTTGCAGGAACAGGGTATATCATTGTATGAAACAGTTACAAAAGGCTCATCGGACAGGTTAAACGCCATATTAATGACTGCCCTGACTGCTGCACTTGCATTAATACCCCTGGCTTTTAAAGGAAACCTTTCCGGCAATGAAATTCAAAGCCCAATGGCAAAAGTAATATTGGGTGGTTTGCTTACTTCTACAATGCTCAATATTTATATTGTGCCAATAGTTTACAGTATTTTCAACAATCGTGGAATCAATAAAACAGAAAAGATATGAAATACTTATTTTTATTATTTACCACATCCTGGGTATTAAGTTCCAGTCTTTTCTCTCAAAATACTATTGATAAAATTTTGATAGAAATTGAAAAGAATAATACCAGCCTTTTAGCCTTTAAAAAAAACATAGATGCTCAGAAAATCGGGAATAAAACTAATATATCCCTGCAAAACCCAGAAATAGAGTTTGACTATCTTTGGGGAAACCCTTCAGTTACAGGGAATCGTATTGATTTCAATATTAAGCAAACATTTGACTTTCCAACTGCATATGCGTACAAAAATCAAATCTCTGATTTATTGAATAAACAAGTCGAATTGGAATATCAGAAAGAACTAAAAGATATACAACTGCAAACAAAGTTGATTTGTATTAATTTAATTTACATAAATGCTTATAGATCTGATTTTATAAAACGATTAACTCATGCTCGAAATATTGCTGAATCTTACAAAACTAAATTTGACGTTGGAGAAACCAATATACTGGAATTAAATAAGGCAAAACTAAATTTATTGAATACTAAAACAGAATTGGAATCAATTGAGATTAAACGGAATTCATTATTGTCTGAATTATCTCATTTAAATGGTGGACAATTTATTGAATTTACAGATACTATCTATGAAATACTGATTATTCCGGAAGATTTTGAAAAATGGTATGCTGTTGCTGAAAAAAACAATCAAACATTAGCCTGGTTAAAAAAAGAAATTGAAATCAGCCAAAAAAAAATTGATTTGAACCGTGCAATGAGTTTACCAAAATTTCAGGCAGGATACATGAGTGAAAGGATTGTTGGTCAGCTATTTCAAGGAATTTCAGTTGGAGTATCTATACCATTATGGGAGAACAGGAACAAGCTAAAGTATGCTAATGCAAATGCTCTTGCATTTGAAAGTATTATGATTGATAAAAAATTACAATACTACAATATTCTTAAAGCACTACATACAAAAGCGATTGATCTACAGGATAATGTAAATGGCTATCGGTCAAGCTTACTTTCACTAAGTAATTCCAAATTGTTAAAAAAAGCATTAGATAAGGGTGGAATCTCTTTAATAAATTACATACT
>JAOZKQ010000395.1 GCA_029935275.1 Bacteroidales bacterium
GGTTGAACAATATATATTTCCACACCTTTCCTCACTGGCAGAACTATCTTTTGATAACGGATACTTCCTTCAGGATCTACATCAATTTTTCCCGGTGCGGATAATTTTTCTCCCAGATGAACAAGGATTGTATCATTTATGTTTGAATTTAATTCCAGTACCAACTGTCCGAAAGCATCCTTTCCAAAGTCAATAAAATAGTGGTCTGGTTTTGTTTCAATCATTTTTTCCGGTTTTATCCGGATGGACTGGATTTTGTCTGCTGTAGTCCTGTAGCCTTTGATTATACCAGTTTGGAATGAATGGATAGCTGAGTAAGGCGAAGGTCTATGTTCATCATCACCCCATACTCTTACTTTCCAGTAATAAGTAGTTGTATCCGCTAATTCCGACCCCTTATATTCAAATTCAACCGACTTATTATCAGTTACTTTTCCGCTATTCCACACATCCGCAGTCTTTTCATCAAGATTTGATATTGAAGTGGCAACAAGGACTTGATAAGCAGTTTGATTTTCAAAGTTCCCCGGGACAATCCATGTAAATTCAGGCCTGGCATCCAGTATATATATATGGTCTGTTTCCCTGATAAATTCAATCATTAAGCCTGATGGCTTTGGTTTATTAGAAATGCACTCAGAAAGGAAGGGCAATATTAAGAATAGAAAAAGATATTTTCTCATATTAGATTAGAATGTTGGATATAGTTAGAGCTAAATGCGCTATTAGAGCACTTAAAGATAATCATTATGAGTAAACTATCCTTACCCAATTTATCAAACCATAGGATTAAGGATTAAAAATCAGTCAGGTGTTGAAAAATTATAGACTGAAGATGGAAGTCAAAAAACAGATAACAATTAACAGTTATTCATCACTGATCACTGTTACTAACATACTCATCTAATTCCATCCAGCGTAAAGTTTTTTCATCGATTAACTCCAAAATTTCTTTTAGGTCTTTAGAAGCTTTTTCAAGATCAGCATAATCCAAAGTACCGGAATTGAGGGATTCCTCCAATTCATTTTTCCTTTTTTCAAGCTCTTCTATTTCTTTTTCAAGTTGATTGTATTCCCGTTTCTCTTTAAAGCTAAGTTTTTGTTTAATTACTGGCTCGTTCTCCTTTTTCTTATGGTTTTCCGATTTTTTTGTTTGCTGAATAAGAGCTCTTTTTTTGGTTATATTCTCTTTTGCCTTAAGCCTGTATTCTGAAAAGGTTCCATAAAAATCGTCTATTTTCCCATTCCCCCGAAATATAAAGTAATGGTCAGCCAGTTTATCCAAAAAATAACGGTCATGGGAAACAAGGATTAAAACTCCTTTAAAAGCGGACAGGAACTCTTCCAGCTTATTCAGCGTCATGATATCCAAATCGTTGGTAGGCTCATCCAGTATTAAGAAATTAGGATTTCGTATAAGTACCGTGAGCAAATATAAGCGCCGTTTCTCTCCCCCGCTAAGTTTTGAAACAGGCGTATATTGCATAACCGGATTGAACATAAAAAACTGCAAAAACTGAGATGCAGAAACTACTGAACCATTTCCCATAGCAACCACTTCGGCGATATCCTTAATTATATCAATTACTCTTTTGTCTTCATCAAAAACAATTCCCTCCTGTTTATAATATGCATAAACAATGGTTTCTCCGGATATCACTTCCCCTGAATCGGGTAGTTCAAGGCCAGTAATTACATTTAAAAAGCTGGTTTTCCCTGTACCATTGTGGCCGATAAATCCTATCCTGTCACCACGATGAAAGGTATAACTATAGTCGTCCAGGATCTTTATCTTTCCATAGCTTTTGTATATCTTCTTCAACTCCATTACCTTTTTGCCCATCCGTGACATCTTTACATCAAATTTTATGTCAGGATTTGCATTTTTCCCTTTTGCCTTCTCCTCAGTCTGAAAAACAGCATCTATCCTTGATTTAGATTTATGTGTCCTGGCTTTAGGCATTCTGCGCATCCATTCCAATTCTTTTTTTAGGAGTTTGCCGGCTTTTTGGGTTTCAGTTTTGAAAATTTCTTCCCTTGCCGCCTTTTTCTCCAGAAAATAGGCATAATTACCCTTATAGAGATACAGGTTCCCGTCACTAAGTTCTATGATCCGTGTACAAACCCTGTCAAGAAAATAGCGATCGTGGGTAACTGTCAGGAGTGTAATATTGGAACTCAGGATGAATTTCTCCAGCCACTCGATCATTTCAATGTCAAGGTGGTTGGTAGGCTCATCCAAAATAAGAAGATCAGGTTCATCTAACAATACCAGGGCCAGGGCCACCCGTTTTTTCTGTCCCCCGGAAAGGGTATTTATCTGTTGATCGAGATCAGTAATAAGAAACCTTTCCAGGATCTCTTTCATCCGTCTTTCATAATCCCATCCATTGACTTCATCCATACGGGCGGAAGCTTCTTCAAACGCCTTTTGAGTCTCAGATGAAAAATTATCTGACTGGTTTTTTAAGGCTTCTTCATAAATTCTAATGACCCTTACAAGCTCTGAATTTGTTTCTTTAATTAACTGGTTTACACTAAGATTTTCATCTAATTCAGGCTCCTGCTCCAGCATAACCAGCCTTACACCATCCTTTACAGCTACATTTCCATCATCAGCTATATCTTTTCCGGCCAGGATCTTTAACAGTGTTGATTTTCCTGCACCATTCGCAGCAATAAGAGCAACCCTGTCTCCTTTAGCAAGGCCAAAATTCAGATTTTCAAAAAGAACCCTGTCCCCATAGTATTTTGTTAAATTTTCTACTGATAAATAATTCATTTCAAATTTTCTCAGATAATATGCAAAGTTACACAAAGAAATTCTTTTACATTTGTATGTTGATAAATTCTTAAACTATGGAAAACGGGATCATTCTTAATAATAGCATTCTGGATGTTGTTACTGTAGCATGGGCAATTGCACAGTTTTATAAAGTTTTTAGCAGCCTGATAACAGAAAAGAAATTTAACATACGAC
>JAOZKQ010000396.1 GCA_029935275.1 Bacteroidales bacterium
GAGTTTTTTTATTACTACTCTTGGGTGTAAACACTGTTTGCTGTGTATTAATAATAGGTTAATTGTCCGAATTATGTTAATTTAGGTTAATTTTTAGGTGAAAAAGGAAGCATACGGGGTATGGATGCTTCCTTTTTTAATTTTTTTTAAAATTATATAGTGGAGCGAATGAATTATTTAGAGTTTGATAAAAAGCTTGTAGAGAAATATTATCAGAAGAAATGTACTCCTGAAGAGAAGTCAGTTGTTGAACAATGGTTTTCTGATCTTAGAAATAATAAGGAAACTACAAAATCAGCCAAACAGGAATGGGAACAGACAAGTTCAGAGGGGAATAAAAAGGAGTTACTAGCTAATATCTTATACAAAGTTCATTATAATATACACCTCGATGAATGTAGGAAGATGAAGGAGACCAGATGGTTATCCAGGACTAAATCAGTATATACATATATTTCTGCAGCTGCTATTGTTTTGTTAGTGGTTTTAAATATCTGGCTGTGGCAGGGAGAAAGCAGCCTGACATTTAAAGAAGCTGTTTTTACAGAAATATATGCCCCTGATGGTTCCAGGATAAAGTTTAATCTTCCCGACGGTTCTTCAGGATGGTTAAATAGTGGTAGTTCATTAAAATTTCCCGTAAAATTTACAAAAAATGAACGTAAGGTATTCCTGGACGGGGAGGGATATTTCAATGTGAAAGTAGATCCTAAAAAAAGTTTTGTAGTTAGTACTAAATACTATCAGGTCAGGGCTCTCGGTACTTCTTTTAATGTACAGGCCTACCATGATGTTGATTCTCTTGAGGAAGTAACACTTGAAACCGGAAAGGTTCAGCTTGAGAAAAGGAAGAAGGATGGCACTTTCAAAAAGATCCTGGACATGAAACCCGGCCAACATGCCACATTGGACTACTTCTCAAGCTCTGTCAAACTTGTAGATAATGAGTCTGATAAATATACAGCATGGAAAGATGGTAAATTAATTTTCAGAAATGATCCCCTTGAGCGTGTAATAAAAGACTTGCAGCGATATTATAATGTTCAGATAGAAGTAGAAGATGAACAATTATTTGCCTATCATTTCCATGCAACTTTTGATGAAGAAACCTTGTTTGAAACTATGAGATTGTTGAAATTAAGTTCAGCAATTGATTATAAAATATGTAAACGTAAAAAGAATGAAGAAGGGGGCTTCCAAAAACAAAAAATAATTCTTTTCTCTAAAAATTAAATTAACCTAAAATCTAATTGCCTATGGAAAACACCATGTGAAAAAACAGGAAAGTAATTGCCGTTACTTTCCTGCTGACTAAGCAGATTGTTGTTCTTAAAATCTATGTACATTTTAATTTAACCTACTAAAATCATGTAAAGTTATGAAAAAAAACCAATTATTTGAAGCTGAGGGATTAACTCCTGGCTTTTTAATGAAAATTTTCAGGATTATGAAAATATCCGTTTTTCTTTTATTCATTGGCATACTTCAGGTTTTTGCCGATGATTCCTATTCTCAAACTGCCAGGCTTACTATGTCATTGAGCAATGCAACTGTTGAACAGGTATTGGATGAGATAGAAGCTCAAAGTGAGTTTTATATCCTTTACAATCATCAGCTTGTAGATGTAAATCGCAGAGTTGATATAGAAGTTTCTGACAAACAGATTACTACTGTCTTATCAGATCTCTTTGTTGATACTGATATTAATTATCTTGTTTCTGGACGCCAGATCATACTATCCCCAAGGGATCTTCTTTATGAAACGGTTGCAGAAATCAAGTCAACTCAGGAAAGTATTGAAATTAAGGGAATAGTCACAGATGAAAATGGAGAATCACTCCCGGGTGCGACAGTTATGGTAAAAGGTACCAGAACAGGAACCATTACTGATGTTGAGGGGAATTATACCCTGGCTGTACAATCTGCAGATGCAATTCTTATTTTTTCATACGTAGGTATGAAAAGCCAGGAGGTTTCAGTTGCAAATCAAATTACAATTAATATTGTTTTGGAACTGGATGTTGCCAGTTTAGATGAAGTGGTTGTAACTGCTCTGGGAATTAAAAGGGAAAAAGCATCTCTGGGATATGCTGCCAGTAAAGTTGAGGGTGTGGAAGTTGAGCGTTCAGCTGCACCTAATTTAGCAAATGCACTTAGTGGAAAAGCTGCAGGTGTTTTTATTACGAACCCTAATTCTATTGAGGGTGGTTCTTCCAGGATTACACTCAGGGGTAATACCAGTCTGGCTGGCGGAAATCAACCTTTAATAATAGTTGATGGAATGCCATTTGCCAATGTGTCCGGTGCTACCAGTACTACTTCAAACAGGGATTATGGATCGGCTCTTAACCAGATTGAAGCAATGGATATTGAAAGTATCGATATTCTTAAAGGAACTGCTGCTTCTGCACTTTATGGTTCCAGAGGGGCAAATGGAGTAATCTTAATAACAACAAAAAAAGGAGATGGTAGTTCAGGGATGACGGTAGAATATACGCTTAACATGAAAGTTACTACCCCATACCGTTACCAGGATTTTCAAAACGAATATGGTTATGGTGGCCCGGGTGGAGCTAACGGGGCCTTATGGAAAATTCCTGAATTAGGCACTAAACATCCTGATATCTGGGGAGATGGTTATGGGATAGTACCATCCATACTTCCAAACGGAAGTAATTATAACTCATGGAGTTATGATCAATTTTCCTGGTATGGAACGAATTCCTCCTGGGGACCCAAATTAGACGGTACTATGATCACCTGGTGGGATGGAGAGGAAAGAGCATGGTCTCCCCAGCCGGATAATATGAGTTTGTTTTATAATAATGGATCTACAATTACGAATAACTTATCCATATCTAGTAATAGTGAGATTGGTAGTATCAGGGCATCTATAACTCATAAAAATAATGATGCAATAATTGTGAACAGTGGTTTTAAATCAACCAATCTATATATTGGAGGAAACATTAACTTAG
>JAOZKQ010000397.1 GCA_029935275.1 Bacteroidales bacterium
TCACATCCATGGGATGGAGAGGTGCCATCAGAAATGGATTTACAGGCCAAGCGCCCATTGGGTGTGGCACCCATTATTTTTCCAAAATAAATATGGCAGGTGGTTGATAACATGTTCAGGTGAAAAGCCCCACCTTTGGTATTTGGTTTACCATCAATTGCTTTTAGAAGATCTTCATAGACCTGCAGGGCAATATTATCAGCATAGTCATCATCATTACCAAAAAACGGGGTTCTGTTAATAATGGTTTGCCTCAGAAATTCTTCTCCTTCAAAATCATCCTCAATTGCTTTCAGTATTCTTTCCATACTAAAGGCTTTATCTTCAAAAACATGTTTTTTTAGTGTAGATAGACTATCGGTTACAGTCCCCAGTCCGGTACACTGAATATAGTTAGTATTGTACCTTGGGCCTCCATTATAATAATCTTTTCCCGTGGCAATACAATCATCAATAACAACAGAAAGGAATGGGGCAGGGGCATATTTGGCAAACATCATATCAATATAATTACTTACCCTAATTTTCTGATCCACAACAAAATTCAATTGTTTTATGAATGCTTTATATAATTCTTCATACGAGTTAAATTTTAATGGATCCCCGGTTTCAATTCCGGCAATTTTCCCTGTAACAGGATCGATACCATTATTTAGAGTCACTTCCAGTATTTTAGGCACATTCAGGTATCCCGTCAACAGATAAGCTTCCTTTCCAAAAGCCCCGACCTCAATACATCCACTGCAACCACCTTCCCTGGCATCTATCAAGGACTTACCCATATTCAACATTTCCTGGACATATATCTCCGGATTAAAAACAGAAGGGTAGCCATGTCCCTGGCGAATGACTTTACAAGAGGCATGCAGGAATTTATCCGGGGTTTTTGTGCTTATATGTACTGAGTTTCCTGGTTGAAGGATATGTAATTCTTCAATAACTTCCAGCATAATATAGGAGACCTCATTTACACCATTTGAACCATCACCCTTTATTCCACCAATGTTAATATTGGTAAAATCATTATAAGTTCCACTTTCCCTTGCAGTGATACCTACTTTAGGTGGGGCAGGATGGTTATTTACCTTTATCCAGAAACAGGAGATGAGTTCTTTTGCTTCTTCTCTTGTCAAAGTGCCTTCTGCAAGTTCTTTTTCATAGAATGGTTCCAGGTGTTGGTCGAAATGCCCTGGATTCATAGCATCCCAACCGTTTAACTCGGTAATTGTACCTAAATGAACAAACCAGTACATCTGGATTGCTTCCCAAAAAGTGAGTGGTGCATGTGCAGGGACCCTGCGACAAACATGTGCTATATTCAGTAATTCCTCTTTTCGCCCTGGATCCTTTTCTAAAACAGCTTTTTGTTCTGCCAATTCAGCATGACGCTCAGCAAACTCTATAACTGCATCGCAGGAAATATCCATTCCCTTCAGTTCTTCTGCTTTATCAGTTGCTTCCGGGTCATTCAGATAATCCAGAGAGGCTAGCTGATCTTTAATTTCTTTTTTAAAATCAAGCATCCCCATTTTATAGATTTTCCCATCTAGAGCCGTATGGCCGGGTGCACGTTGCTCCATAAATTCTGTAAACAATCCGGCTTCATAAGCCCTTTTCCATTCATCCGGTACATGATTGAAGATACGCTCACGCTGTGTTCTTCCTTCCCAGTAGGGTATTACCTCTTTTTCATATTTATTAATATCATCCTGGCTAATGGTGTATCGCTGTTGTTCCCTGGTATTCAGTACATTTAAGTCATCTACACTATGACAGGTGAGTTCAGGGAAAGTTGGTACCTCCTTTGGGGAAGGGCCTCTTTCTCCTACAATCAGTTCATCATCACCCATGTATAATGTTTTTCTTCTGCAATGATCAAGAAATGAAAGAGCCCTCATAAGCGGAACAGAATATTTCCCATTGTTTTCTTCATAAAAAGCAGTTTGGTGTTGTGCGCGTTCTATTGAAAGGGAAGGCTTTGCTTCATAACTAAGCTTACGAAGTTTCCGGATCCTTTTATTCATCCCAGGACCAATAATCTCCGGGTTTTTTTCCGGATAAAAGTTACCTTCAGTTGCAGGCTTGCGCTCGGGAATTGTATTTTTTGTTGTCCTGCCGGTTATTTCTTTTATTGTTTGCATTTGATATTTTGATTTGTAAATCTGAGTAACTAACAAATAATCTTTACCAAAAACCTGTTTATTAAGCAGATTTAAAATGATTTAGGAATTGATTAAATAAAATGATTAGAGCCTGTCCATAAACTCGGTGTTTAATTTAGAATGTTCGAGTTCTAAGCTTGCGAAGTCTTTATAATCAGGAGTTTACTTTTGTAAATGACTGGGTTTAAAGGCCAGCGTAACGAAGAAATCGGACATTATAGACAAACACTAATTAGAACACAAGGGAACCTGCCCCCGGCTCTAATGATAGAAGATCTGGCATTCAAATAAGCGTCTGTAGCTTTTTCCTGAACAATGTATGTTAAGGAGTGTAGTCATAATATACAAAGATACGGAATATTTTAATAACTGCTTTGTTTGAGGTATATTTCCTGGTGCCGGAAGTTATAATTAAAAGTTTTTCTGTTGTAACACCTGGATTCGTCCTTGGACAATCCAGCGAGTGAAATATTATTAATTACTTTCCAAACGTTTCCATGTCTTACAGACGATGGAAAGTTTTACTACCAATTGCTACCGCGTGAATTCTTTCGCGTGGTAATTGAATTCCAATAGGCTTAGTATCATAATATTACGGTGCGTTGCATCTGTTGTTGAAATTGGTGCATATGTTTCTACAAATATTACGTGGCTCTGCCGTTATATTCTCTATTTTCTAACCATACGAAGGGATTCGCGCGGTAGCAGAGGTTTTAATATATTCTTTCGAAAACATTTTTTCTTTCCGGCGCAGGCTAATTAGCAGTTTTCTAAAATGCATTTCAGTGCGCCGGGATTGCCTTAT
>JAOZKQ010000398.1 GCA_029935275.1 Bacteroidales bacterium
CCCCAGAACTTGTCTGTTTCCCCAAAATTTATCGGGCCATCCATGGCTTCTATTTCCTGTTCCTGTAACCACGATTTAGCTGTGTCGAAAAGTAAATTGGCTGCCTCCTGTTTGTCAATGCACTCAAAAAATCCACAAGCTCCTGTCGGTTGGTCATTTTCATTAATAGTTTTGCGATCGTAAAAAGCAGCAATCCTACCGATAACACCAGCCTCATCATCCTTCAGGACCCACCTCACTGCATCTCCATGTTTAAAATAGGGGTTTTGTTCAGGATCAAAAACAGCTTCAATATCCCTATCAAGAAAACTAACCCAATTTGGATCATCCTTGTAAAGCATTCTTGTTACATTCAAAAAGGCTTTATTGCTTCCCGCGTCTTCAACTTTAAGTATTTGCATAACTAAGTCTTTCTATAATTCTTCATCCGGATCAAATGTTCTTATTACCTTCGTTTCGCTATTTTTCTTTATCCCTGGAATGTTTCCACCTCCGGTGGGACCAAAGATAATCCTCTGGCTTTTTTAATATAATTTGTTCAAGTGTGTGCATATAATTTTCTGTTATTTCCCCTGAGACTGTATTAACAGAATCATCTTCAATTACTTTAAGCTTTGCCGTATAATATCCTCTCTTAAGTCTTTGAATATCGAAGTAAACTACCGGTAATCGATAACGTCTCGCGAAGAACTCGGGACCTTTCATACATGGTGTATCCTGGTTAAGGAACTCCATCCAATGAGAACCTTTAGGATTAGACGGGCTTTGGTCTGCCCCAAAAAAATAGGCAGCAGGTTTATCCTTTTTCGCGTTAAATACCTTTCTTACATCTTGCTTTGCTACTAACTCAGAGCCTGATTTCTTACGATTTTTGCGTATGTAAGAATCAATTAGTTTGTTGGTCATTGGCGTATAAATGCCAAATAGTTTATGGCTAAGTTGTAGAGGGGCGGCCATAATACCCCACTCCCAATTAGCATAATGAGACCCGACGCAAAGTACATCCTGCCCCTTTGAGTACAGATCATTAAGTACCTCAGGGTTGACAAAGACATAGCGCTCCTGCAAGTCCTTTTTACTTATTGTCTGTCCCTTAACCCACTCTACCAGGATATCACAAAGATTACGATAAAAACCTTTAATGATCTTTTCTTGTCCTTCCTGATCCAGATCAGGAAAAGACCTGTTTATGTTCTGCCGTATAACCCGTTTTCGATAGGGTATGATGTAATAGAACAGTAAATAGAGCATATTGGAAAGCCCATACAACGCCCAAAAGGGTATTACTGCAAACAGTTGTGTAAAAAAGACAAATATGTAGTACGTAATACGTTTCAAGCTGCTAAATTAATTAAAATTTAATTGCTTTACTACTGTATTCTCACGGCCATATGCTATCGTGCCAACAAAATCCTGGGATGTTGAGAATTCCTTAAAATGCCAATCTTCCTGCTCAAAGATTCCATTTACAGAAAGTTGCCTGATGCCGTCTTTCTCAATGCTAAACTCTAGATTATCAGGAGTTAATCGCATTCCTTCCCCAATAAGCTTCAAGTAAGATTCTTTAATGGTCCAGAAACGGAAAAAACGAGTGGTTCTTTCTTCGGATTTGCCATTAATAAAGCTGACCTCCCTTGATGTGAAATTTCTTATTATCATCTCATCCAGATCGGGTAATAATCGAATCTGTTCAATATCAATCCCCAGCTCGGTGTCTCGTGAAAAAGCAATTGTTACAAGCTTACCTGAATTTGACATATTGAAATACAGTCCAGGATCATCAATGGAATAGGGTTTTCCCTTCATTCTCCTTCCAATTTTCACTAATTTGGATGGGATACCAATGTAGCCTGATAAAAGCATTCTTAATGCACCCTGACTAATAACATAAGAATCCCTTGCCTGTTCAAATTCAAATAAGTGAACTTTGGTTAACTCCTTTTCCGAAAGCGTGTTTTTATATTCAACAAGCCTGGCGGGAGTTATATTTGAGGAAACATGCCAAAGGTGTAATTCACCAGGATAAAGTGAGGGAAAGTTTTCCATGCTTTTTCCAACCAACTCTTTTATATTTGCCATCCCGCTCTCCCTTAATCATTAAAAGTCTCCGATAGTTCCTCTCTAATAATCTCCAACAATTCTTCTTTATTGTCCCTGCAAAACATATGTCCGCCTCCTACCCAATTAAAGCTAAAGTCAGAAGCTGTATGTTTTTCCCATTCCTTTATCTGTTCCTCATTAAATACAGAATCATCTTTACCGGCGAAGGCAACAATTGGACAGTCTAATGGGCTTGCGTCCTTATATTCATAATTCTTGCCTAGCAAAATATCTGCTCTTAAGGATGGCAACATTTCATTAAATACCTGTTCATTTTCCAGAATAGAATCCGGAATTTCAAGTGATCGCAGATGTCCTTTAATATTTGAAATATTCTTCTCCTTATATACCTCATCAGGGTTAATGGCCTTAAGGAACTGGAAATCACTCTCAAGATGAGCGGCTTTGGCCCCTCCAACCATAAACTTAACAGGATGTACATCTAAGTTTTCTCTCAGGTATCTGACTAATTCAAGTGCGATCCATGAACCGGAACTATGACTATAAAATGCCACTGGTGTAGTAAGAAGAGGCTCCATTACTTCGGCAAGTTTTTTTATCAGATCATCCACATTAGTGAATGGTTTCTCATCTCCCCGCTCTTCTCTTCCGGGAAACTGAATAGCACAAACTTCAAGCTTCTCAGGTAATAGTTCGGGCCATTGATTGAAAATTGAAGCACCACCGGCAAAGTAAGGGAGACAGAATAATCGCAGACGCGGATTATCAACTTTTCTTGTTCTGATAATCCATCTGTCCAGTTCGCTCTTAACTTCTACTTCTTCGCTATCAGCACCACCGGCCCCCAATATTTCATCAACGATCTGATCCGACATTTCCTCCATTGACGGACCTCTCATGATC
>JAOZKQ010000399.1 GCA_029935275.1 Bacteroidales bacterium
ATGCCTATTGGAAGTGCAGGCGCTTCTTTTGAAAAAACAATCGCTAACCTGGGTGGGGATCCTGAAAAGCCATTTCAAATATTTCCCGATGTTCAGGGATATTATGAAAAAGTATTGGAAGAAAAAAGGAAGAAAATACAGGATAAAAAGAAGCTAAAATCGCAATGGGCAGAAAAAAATCCTGCCTTAGCGGAAAAATATAATTTCTTCCTGTCCGGGAAAGTTCCTGACTTTGATTTCAGTAAAGTTGTTCAAAAAGAAAATATTGCCTCTCGTGCAGCATCCGGTATTGTTTTAGCTTACTTTGCCAAAGAACTGGATAATATGATTGTAGCTTCCGGAGACCTCTCAAACAGTGACAAAACGGATGGTTTCCTGAAAAATACAAAAGCTTTTACACCTGAAGATTTTTCCGGTTCCTTTCTACAGGCCGGTGTATCAGAACTTACCATGGCAGCTGTAATGAATGGCATGGCATTGCACGGAGGTGTGATTCCTGCCGGAGGGACTTTCTTTGTATTCTCGGATTACATGAAACCCGCTGCCAGAATGGCTGCACTAATGGAACTTCCGGTTAAATATGTATGGACCCATGACGCTTTCCGTGTAGGTGAAGATGGCCCCACGCACCAACCGGTAGAACAGGAAGCCCAAATCAGGCTTATGGAACAACTTCGGAATCATTCAGGAACACGTAGTATGCTTGTCCTTCGTCCTGCTGATGCTGCAGAAACAACTGTTGCCTGGAAAATGGCACTGGAAAACATAAAAACACCAACCGCACTAATTTTATCCCGCCAGGGGATCAAGGATCTTCCCACAGTTAGTAAATCAAGATATGAAGATGCCCTGCAAGCTGAAAAAGGTGCATATATTGTAAAAGACACGAATGCAAAACCAGATTTAATCTTAGTTGCCAGCGGATCAGAAGTATCAACTCTTTTGGAAGGAGCTCAAATCCTTGAAAAAGAAAAAGGATTGAAAATCAGGATTGTTTCTGCAATTTCTGAGGGATTATTCAGAGACCAGGCCCCCTCTTACCAGGAAAGGATTTTACCTTTAGATATTCCAACGATGGGCCTTACAGCGGGATTACCTGTAACTCTTGCCGGTTTGGTTGGACCAAAAGGAAGATCAATAGGGCTGGAAAGTTTTGGCTACTCTGCTCCTGCCGGAGTTCTTGATGAGAAGCTGGGATATACAGGAATGAATGTTTTTAATAAAGCACTGGAATATTTAGCTGATTTTAAAAGTTAAATCTTGGCTTAAAACAGACTGTCAATTATTTCAAATGAAAAACCCTGCTAAAATAGCAGGGTTTTTTCTCATATTAGCGTACAAGGCTGTTTAGTCCAGACTAGAAACTATATTTCAGCTTAGCGTAAATCATTGAATTGTCACCGTATTGACCAAATTGCCCATTTGGGTCACCAACAAATATATTCGATCCCAACAAGATTGAAAAACTATCGTCGAAGTCATAGGTAATTCTTGGTCTGATCAAGGCATCCTCATTTGTTAAGCCTATATATGAAAACAATTCCAGATGTAGCGTTTCCCGAAGTAAATCATAACGCAACAGGAAAGTCATTGTATTTACAGTTTTTTCATTATATATAAAATCATCATAATCGAGGATTGTTTGCTGAATGAATTGTGTACTAAATATTAAGCCCCCAAAATTAAAATCAAGGCCAATTAAATAGTGAAGGTAATCTTTTTGAATTAGGGCATCCTCTGCCATTGGGTCTTCTGTCTGAAAATATTTACCACTGTAATAAGCCCCTTCTCCTCGCAACACAACGCCCTTAATATCAGCACCAAATGAGCCTCCACCTACAGTTAGGCGGTGATGCTGCGGTGTAACATTCAGACCTGTAAGTATGGGCATACCTGTAATTGAATCAATACCAAATTGTTTTTGAATATGCATACTCGGATTATCATCCCATGTATAAGCCCCCATTATTTCAAAATCAATATTTGAAGTCATCATAGAGAATTTACCAAATATCTCGCTGTTATCAAGGCTTGGCTTTATTTCTGCCATTGACCAGTCAAAAGTTGCAGGTGCCGGAAATTCAGGTTGAACATACCATATTGAACCAGGAGCTGGCCTCTTAGTTGGAGTGAATACAGGTATCCAAATTACTTCGAAAGTGCTATTTCCAATATAATAATCTAATTTTGTGGCAATAACACCGATTCTGATTTCATCAAAATCCGGCAAAAGAAATTCAGTTAAATTTAATGGTGAAACTATATCTGTAATAAACACCCCATCAGCTTTTCCCCATACAACCTGTTGCCGGCCAACTCTAATGTCAAAGTTTTCAAAATACAGATCAAGATAGAGTTCCCTCATCCTAAAGTCCAGACTATCTGAACCGAACAGAAACATCATAGGGTTTGCCTTAAAAGCAACTTTCTCGCCACTTGCCTCAAAGTTTAAATTAAGTGTTTGCTGAACTATTGAAAAATCACCCGTATTAAATAAAACGCCTTCATAAGTTCTTGCAAATCCTGAAATATCAAGATTTTGAGCATTTACAAACGGGCTTGTTGCCAGAAACAGAACCAATATTATAGATTTAATTCTCATTTTTATTTTCCTTAAAATCAATTGTAAACAATTTCTACTTGTATCTTCGTGCACTTTATGGAAATACCATACTCCCGAAGGGATGCCCGCCTGACTGAGGTATTCGGGCAGGCCTATGGCAAAAACTCACTTGTCCACCCTAACTTCAGTGAAGATGGAAAACTAATTATTACATCCCCCTCATCATCATCCGTTCGGTAAATTTCGAATCGGACATTCCAGTGTTTACCTTGATATCACTTAGAATCATCATAGTTTTATGATCCTTCTGAACATTTTTCATTTCTGAATTAGTAATTACCAGGATTCCGGATATCTCTTTAAACTCTTTAATAGAAAGGATCTTCA
>JAOZKQ010000400.1 GCA_029935275.1 Bacteroidales bacterium
CTTGATCCCATTGAGTTTGAAAAAGCATTGAATAAAAAGTGGTTCGAAAAAAATAACAAAAACAGTAGCTCAAAATAATAAGCTTAGCAAATATATTATAAGCATTCCAGCCCTATACAAAAGCTTTAACCAGGAGAAAATAACACAATCTGGCTAGCTTAAAACTAAGTCTGAAAAATCATTAAATAAAACTTGACAAATTTGACAGCAACATTATTGCAAAAAATACGATAAATATTAAAATAAGAAATAAAAAATGGAAAAGCACAGTGGTTTAAATAGTCTGAGAAATTTTGAGTTTAAATCTTCTACTTATAAAAAAAGAATCGATGAATTTAAAATGGCTTTTAAAATGGCCGAATCAGATGATGAAAGAAAAAAAATCATTGAAAAAATGAGAGATTTGAGCGATAACTTTTCCCCGTTTACCAGTAAAAAGAATAAAAACAATCAGTCAGAGGATTTGAAAAATACTGATCCACATTAATTCCTTCCAAATATTTTGCTTTCCTGATTTTAGTGAGGCTTCCCTGTACTTTCCCGGATTTTTTAATTAACACCCAATATACCGTGAAATTACCAGGCGCTGAATCTCCGATGTTCCTTCACCTATTTGCAATATTCGCTGATCGCGATAAAACCGCTCGATGTCATAATCTTTCATCAGTCCATAACCACCATGTATCTGAACAGCCTCGTCGGCAACCTCCCTGGCTATCTCGGAACAATAGAGCTTCGACATGGCTGCTTCCTTTTTAAAGTCCTGATTATTATCTTTCAACCAGCAAGCTTTATAAAGAAGGTTTCTGGCCAATTCAATCTTAACTGCCATATCAGCAAGTTTAAAGGAATTAACCTGAAACTTAATAATTGCTTTGCCAAATTGCTTTCTTTCCTGTGCATAATTCAAAGCCATTTCAAAGGCTCCCTGGGCAAGGCCCAGTCCCATCGCAGCAATTGACAATCTGCCATTATCAAGGGTTTTAAGCATAATGTGTGATCCTGCCCCAACTTCACCCAGCAGGTTTTCTGCAGGTACCCGGCAATCGTCAAAATACAATTCACCAGTATCCGATGCGCGCCACATCATTTTCCCATGCATTGCTACCTGCTTAAATCCGGGATTACCTTTCTCTACCAAAATACAAGTAAATATCTTTTTACCATCTTTTTCGCCGGATACAGCCTGCACAGTGGAACCAACTGAAATAGTACTCGCAGAATTTGTAATAAAAATCTTGGATCCATTTATCAGCCAACCATTTTCATCCAGTTCGGCAGTAGTCTTAGTTCCACGGGAATCGGATCCGGCATTGGGTTCAGTCAGCCCAAACCCCCATAACGCTTCGCCTGTACATAATGGGGGAAGAAACTTCATCTTTTGTTCCTCAGTTCCATAATAAAAAATGGGACCAATGCCAAGGGAGTTCTGTGCAGCCAGTGTTGCAGCCTGGGAGCTATCAATACGTGCTAATTCCTCAACGGCAATAATGTAAGATAAGGTATCCATATCCTGTCCACCATATTTTTCTGGCAAATACATGCCAAACAAGCCAAGTTCGCCCATCTTTTTTGTAAGATCGTATGAAAATTCCCCTTTCTCATCCAGGTCTTTTGCCACTGGCCTAATTTCACGCTCAGCAAAATCCCGAACCGTTTCCCTTATCATTTTTTGCTCATCCGAAAGTTCGTAGTCCATAATAAAAGATATATTATTTTAAGTTGTTGCTGTATCTAGTACTCAAATATAAGATTCAGTAATCTGAAAATCATTCCATAGGTAACCTCTAAAAATTAGAAATTTTATGAATCTGTGAGGCTTTCAAAATTTTCAATCCGCAGTTTACAGTTGTATATGAGGAATTTAAAATTTCGTTTAACGATGCAGATTTCTTCAAAGAGCAATTTTTAGAGGTTACCCATACTCATCAGTATCACTCCCCCATCCACCATATCGCCTTCTTTAACTGCAACTTCCTGAATTACTCCATCAAAAGGAGCATTTATTTGATTTTCCATTTTCATAGCTTCAATAATGGCCAGTGTATCTCCATGCACAACCTGATCTCCTTTTTTTACCTCAATTTTTATAACTTTTCCCGGCATGGGAGAAGCAATATCTCCCTTTTCTTCACCATTACCGGAAACTTTATTATAGTCTTCATTACATGGAAGTACATCCAGCCTTTTGAATTGATATGAAAATCCCTGAAAACTAATAAACCCGTTTCCCGATTTTGTTTCAGAGATAAATAATTCATAAAAAGCTTTATTTATTTCTAAAGTTATACTTCCGTTCTTTATATTTATATTACTAACAAACAGATCCTTATCATTTATTATAAATTCGGCTTTATCTTTTCCAACCCGACTAATATTTACTGTAAAATCATGATCATCAAACCTTAGTTTTGGCTCCATAAAAGTTCGCCAATAACCGATTTTTTGCCAAACACTTTCTTCAGGGTTCTGTACTTTATTTTTCAGCAGATCATAGATCAGTCCCCCGCTAAGCGGCAAAAAAACAGGTACTTTTTCTTTTTCATTCCTGAAAGTCTCAATTATGGTATGTGTATGCTCATCACAAAACATTGTAGAGATCTTGTTTTGCCTGAACGCACTGGTTTTTAATAAATAAGTGAGGTATAAGATATTTGTTTTAATCCCCTGAATAATAAACCCCTGCAATGCTTCCATCATTTTTTTCCGGGCATGTTCGCGTGTCTTTCCATGGCTAATAAGTTTAGCAATCATTGGATCATAAAAACTCTCCACTATAGATTCCTTATCAGTTCCCGAATCAACCCGAATATCTTCTCCTTTCGGTTCAAGATAAAGTGACATTACTCCCGGTGAAGGCATAAAATCATTTTCAGGGTCCTCTGCATAAATCCGGCACTCAATTGCATGCCCTTTCTGACGAATCTCCTTTTGTGTAAAATTCAATT
>JAOZKQ010000401.1 GCA_029935275.1 Bacteroidales bacterium
AATAAAATATTAAGAAGTATATGAATCCCGATAATTATCGGGACTGTCAACCCAAGGGGAACAAGCATTATAAACAATCTGACTTCGCCAAAATATTTTTGAATAGCTAAGGCTATTGAAAAATATTTATGGCTTGCATCTTATTCATTATCCTTGTTTCTTGAAAGAAAGGAATTATTAGAGGTTCCCTTTATTTGAAATATTTTTTAATCAATTCATTATAGCCTTCTTCGTTTTTTAATAAATTTATATCAGGGTTTAATTTAATCCAAACCAGGGCACGATATCCGTTTTCCAGGGACAGCTCCAAATGCGTCAATGCTTCCACCTTCTTATCCTGAACAGCAAGCAATTCTGCATATTTGAAATGAAGAGTGGAATCAATCTCAATTGCTCTTTTACCTATACTCCAACCAGCTTCTTTTTCTCCAAGACGTGTTAAAACTGTTCCAAGGGCGATGTATGTTTCCGGGTCCTCAGGAAAATTCATCATCTGCTGTTCTGCATATTTCCTAAATTCTAAAAAATGATCCCGGGCTGATTCTGTATTTCCCATTAATTGATAATTTACACCTATATCATAATGAGCCGATACTTCATCCGGATTATTCTGCAATATGTCCTTTAATATCTCAATTGCCCTGGTATGTTTCCCCTGAAGCCTGTAGAGATGGGCTAAGCGATACTGATTTAGGGAAAATCCCGGGTAAAGGTCCATGGCTTTAAGATAAGCAGCTTCTGCATTTTCAAACTCATCCATTCCAAAATATGTTGAACCAAGATAAAAATACCCCCATGGATTGTCTGGTCCATAGGATATCATTGTATTTGACCAGACCAGGGCAGAATCCATTTGTCCAATACCGAGATATACCCAAATAACCCCACCATATGTAAGCATCATATGTGGATCAATCCTAAGGGCAGCTTTATATTCAGAAACAGCTTTTTCATATTGTCCCTGATTCTGGTAATACCATCCCAGGTTATTGTGTGGGACCGGATCATCAGGGTACAATTCAATTCTCATATTGGTATATTCAATACCCTTGTTTAAATCATTTTCAATATTTACTGCATAAAATGCCAGTATCCCATATTTCTCTCTTTCTGTTAAATTATCAATAGAAAGGATGGCCTCATCCAGCCATTCCTTTCCTTTCCGGCGATCAAACCTTTCAAAAAGTATATTCCCTAAAGATGCTTTTGCTGCAGTAAAATTTGAATCAATGCGTATTGCATTTTCATAGTGTATAAGGGCTTCTTCAAATTTCAAATTAAGATGGTTCTCAATGCCGAGGGAAAATTCTTTAAGTGCATCCAGTGATGCAGTAGTGACTTTTATTAATGGTTTGCTCTGCCCGGATATTTTATATCTTGATTCACCCAGGTGACGACGAATTCTTTTACTTAATTGATCCAGTTTTTCTATAATCTCATCCTGATTCTCAGCATATAATAACTCTGACCTGTAAACAGAACCGGTCTCGGTTTCCTGAATTTTACCTGAAAGAATATATTGGTGCCCAACCTTACTAATTTCGGGAACAATGTAAACTTTAACGCCTTCCCGCATGGCAATCTCCCGGCTTATTTCTTCATCAAGAAGCTCATGCCCACCTTTTTCCATTCGTTTTAGAGTTTCCTTTATCCTTCGGCGGGAGAATACATTTATATACCGTGATTGGTTGATGCTTATTGAAAATGCTGTATTCAATGATTTATCAAAAATGACTTCTTCGGTAAGATTTTCAAAATCAGCAAGTACAACCCAATCCCTTTCTTTAAAAGGAACGGACCTTCCACTGTAAAATAGAAAAAGAAGCACAACTGCGATAATTACTAATAATGAACTAACTCCAAAGATTCTTTCTTTGCGCTTATTAGATTTATTAGCAAGGCTTGTATTTGGCAGGTAGTTCTTATCAACTACAAAATCATCAGAAAGGCTTGTTTTAGCTACTTGCCCGAAATGCATGGGGGAATTGTCTTGATATAAATTCAGGCTGGTTTTTGAAAATTCGTTTCTATATCGTTTTATACCATCCGGAGTGACTATGAATATCCAGGAAAGTATAACTGCAATCGGTAATACCAGGACTGATAAGGACATAACAAAAGTTAAAACCCACCCCGGTAAATTTAATGGACCAGATATTATATCAATCAACTCTAACAAACCAAATGCCACCGCTACATAAACAGTGATTAACCGAAGTACCCTACGGTGCTTTAACTCTAGCAAGAACTTATTAAATCTACCGTTAGTTTCAGCCATTTTATATGCACTAATGGGTTGATAGATATCACTTACTACCAAAACTACGAAAATATTCCGGATTTATAACAGATTTAAACAGAAAATCAATAATAATCTTTGGAAAATTATTTGGTACTTTAAAATAATTTTTATATACTTGCACAGTATAGTTTACAATACAAACTATATTACAATACAGTATTAATTTAAAAAAACCATAAAATGGAACAAAAAATCAATTTGAGACAGCTGGAGAAAAATACTGCAGCTGGAATCTTTCAGACTGGGATTGTCGATATTGGAATGGGAATGATATTTCTGATTTCAACGCTCACTATGATTTTCGATGAAATTAGATATTATCTTGATATTCTATATATTATACCCGTTATATTTATTATGCTCGCTGTAAAATATATTGTTCAACCAAGGAAGGGTATCGTAAATTTAACACGGAAACGAGTGAAAAGAAACAGTTTATTAATAGCAACAATAACAGTTTTTCTTGTTATAATGCTTGCTTTCACCTTTTTTGGTAGTACAAATACTATTGCTGAATATATTAATCCGAGATGGATTGTTACCGGCATTATTTTTTTTATATGTATAGCCGTAGCTTTTTTTATGAATTTCGAAAGAATGTACATTTATGCTTTTCTGTTAGCCGGTGCATTTAACTGG
>JAOZKQ010000061.1 GCA_029935275.1 Bacteroidales bacterium
GGAGTTGGAATAATTAAAGCAGTTTTCCCCAAAATGCTTAAATCCATCAGGGAACTGTACCCGGAACGGCAAATAATGTATTTTGCTTCTTTAATATAGGCCAGAAGTAACTCGGAAGATAAATGAGAAACCAGTTGAATATGTCCATGAACTGTGCTTCCTTTTTTTACCCAGGGAATTCCACGAACGATTAATACCCTGGATTCAAGTTTTTGAAATCTATTGATTAAACTGTTTTCGAGTAAGGATCGTTGAGGTTCAGGTCCGGAAAGAATGGCTACAATATCAAATTTTTTAATTAACCGGGTAGGTTTTTGGTCACTTATAAATCTGGAAACAGGTCCAATGTAACGTATATTATCCGGTGGATTTAGTGGATGCGATAGCTCTCCGGCAAGATTGTTTTTTTCGGGGAAATCCGGGACCCAACAATGATTAAATTTACGAATTATTGAATTAGAGAAACGAAAAAAAATGGATTCTAGCCATTTTAGGGAATTTGGGAAAAGCACCCTTAGCTGATGGGTAATAAAAACAGTTTGAACATTTTTATTCCAGAGGCCATATCTGTTATCAGAAATTACGATATCTATTTTTTCCTTTTTTATGAATGATTTTAATTTTTGATGTTCTTTGTAAACACCCAGAAGAATTCGCGGAAATGAGAAAATAATTTGAATTGCTAAGGGGAATATTCTTGAATATTTTATTGGATGAGATGGGAATTTGACAAAATGTAAGTCAGGAAATGACTCCTTAAGAAGAACATATGGCCCTTTATCTGCACCAATAATTATTTTAAATTTCTCTTTTTCAATCAGTTTCCGGATTAGATAAATATCCCTGCTTGCGTGTCCCAATCCCCAGTCAAGTGGACAAAATAATATAGTTTTGATCTTATTGTCAGTTGAAGTTTTTTTCATATTAACCTGAATTATTCATGCGTTTAGTTTGGTGCAGATATGAGGCATCGAAATCCACCGACATATAAGTATATTTCAAGGGTTTCGTAACGAAATAAATGCATTAAAATAAACGCACTTGTAAAAGATACAAAAATATGATTTTATCCTCATAATAGGATAACATATTGTAAATTAATTCAATATGTATTTTTTCTTTTTTATGAATAGTGTAGGTTAAGGGGATACAAGAATTTTAATACCCTCTTTTTCAACCTTCCTGCCAATGATATTGAGTTCTTCTTCGGAGATTCTGATCAGACCCTTAGCAGGGGTGTCTCTATGGAAGGTATAGATCATTACTTCAAGAGGTTGAATAAGTTTTAGAAGCTTCAGCCAGGCTTTGATTTCATTTTCAGTTGTATTGTCAATTTTATTTCCTTTATAACTCCCACGTAGAAATAAGGTTTGGATAATTAATTTGCCATTAAAAGACTGCATATTACTTATAAGTTTATTCAATTTAATCTTTTCTTTTGGTTGGTTAATTTTAAAAAGTGTATCCTCAAGAGCTGAGTCAAGCTTAAGTATATTCCTTTCAATTTTGGATAGTGCCTGAAAAACAGAGTTTTTATGAATCATTGTGGCATTTGAAAGGACTGCGATTTGTGTATTTGGAGAAATATTATTTCTAATTTCATTAGTATCATCTATAATAGCGTCAAAATCAGGATGAATGGTAGGCTCGCCATTTCCGGCAAAGGTTATAACATCCGGTTGATTTCCGGTGGATACAAGTTTTATTAACTTTGATTTCAAGGCTTTGTAAACTTCTTTCCGGGGATGAAAGGTGAGTTTTTCAAAAGAAGTGTTTTCCGTCCAGCCACATTCACAATAGATGCAATTGAAATTGCAAATTTTACGATTCTCCGGTAACAGGTTAATCCCTAATGATCTTCCAAGCCTGCGACTACTGATAGGACCAAAAATGATATCATCAAACAAAAATGTACTCATATGCCTGTATTATCCTTCAAAATTAACATTTTTCACCGGGACTGGTTATATATTTTAGTTTCATAGATAAAAAGTAATTGGTTTTAGGTCCAGGTGGGTCTATGATATTTGTCATTGTATAAAAATGTTAATAAATTACATTTGTGTAGTAATTATTCAGAGCTTGTCGATAAACACTAATTATTAATTTTGAAGAGGGAGTAAAAATGAAACCAATTGAATGGAAAGAGGAATATAATGTGGATATTAGCTTTGTGGATGAGCATCACATGAAATTTTTGGAGATTTTAAATGAATTAGGAACTATTACAGATAATAACTGTAATGAGAAAATAGCTAAAATATTTTATTCATTAATTCATTATGCTGAAAATTACCTGATCAGAGAGGAAATGTATTTTCAGGAATACCCAAATCTTTCACATCATAAAGAAGCCCACAATCGATTTATTGATCAAATATCAAAATTACAGGATGATTATAAAGAAGGTAAAAAGGAAATTTGTGAGGAGATGTATGCTTATCTTCATAACTGGTTCAAAAATCATATCCTAAAATATGATAAAGAGGCGGTAAACTATCTGAAAAATAAGGGTATCCAATAATAAACTATAATCAGGCCAATCTTTTAACTTTACTCTCTCTGGTAAGCTTTAATTCATGTAAGTTGAGGTCGTAAAGCAGGTTAATACCAGGGGTTTTCCCTGGTTCAATTTTGCCAAATTTATCAGAAATATTCAATGCCCGGGCTCCATTTATTGTGGCCCATGAAATTAATTCTTCCAACGGAATTTTCGGATAATTTTCGGAAATGATTTTCATCTCTTCCAGTATGCTTAGTTGATTATTGGAGGCCAGACTGTCCGTTCCTAATGCAATTTTTAGCTTTTTCCTTCTAAATAAGTTGATGTCAGGAAGTTTATCTTCTATATACTGGTTTGCATTGGGGCATAAAATCCAATATTTATCCAGATTTGTTTGCTCACTGTAAGATAGATCGGATTCAGAAGAATAAGTATTATGGACCAGAAGGATTTTTTGTAGGGACTCTAAATGATCCAGGGTATATTTTAAGGAGCTATTATTATATGAGGGACACAATTTTTCGTATTCAGGTACCAAAGTGGAGAGAACTTCAAATAAAGAACCTTTTTCACCATTAAAAAGTGATTGTTCGCTGGCACTTTCCTGATTGTGAATGCTTAAGGGTTTGTTATTTTCCAATTCTCTTATTTTCATAAAAAGTGTTGGAGAAACTGAGTATGGGGCATGGGGAACAATACTAAAAGGAAGTTTAGTTTTCTGTTTTAGTACAGTAGCTAATTTTCTGGCTTTAACAATTATCTCATCTGCCTTACGGGGATCAAGACCAAAGATCTCAAGAAAAGTATGATAATAAATATTTTGTTTTGCTTTAATTTCAAAACTATCCGGGGTGTTTGATATATCACCAACTGCAACAATCCCATTTTTGAGCATTTCTTCTTCTGCCAGCTGAGCTGCTTGTTGAACTTTATTTGGAGAATCACCGCGATGCCGGCTCAATTCAATAATGAACTTAGCCAATCCGGTATGTTTAGGAATGAGGCCTTTTAAGTGGGAGAGCTCCAGGTGGCAATGGGCATTAACAAAACCTGGTACAATTATTCCGTTGTAAAATGATAATTTTGCTATTTCTCTTAGATTTCCACCTGTATCTTTTATATTAATTATTTTCCCTGAATCATCAAGTGTAATGATTCCGTTTTTAAGTGGTAATGAAGTTCCTGTATAGATATAGTTTGCTGAGATTTTTCTCATTATGCCGGGAAAGATAACAATAAATTATTTTTCATGGGCAAGTTGACGCTGAATAGAGATATTTTCAATCTCTGCCTTTTTTGCCCAATTTGTGCTGGTATTGTCATCATTCAGAAGGAAACCCTTAAGATGGGTAATTTTAGGATCCGTGGTTTTCAGGGAAATAGTATAATAACGCCAGGTATCTTCTTTTTTAATCTTACTTTCCGGAAAATTATACTTTTTCCCATTTTCAGTGCCGTCATCATACCAGAAGTATGCACTTAATCGGGGATTAATTGAAGCATCAGCTTTGTACATCTTAATACGTACTCTTATTATATAAAATCCTTGTTTATTTATAGGAATACTAAAAGCAATTTTATTTCTTTTCCCATTTTGAGGGAGTTTCCATTCCATTGTATCTTCCCAGAGGTTAGACGAACTTTCATCATTTTCAATTACGAAACGTTGACTGCTAATTTCACTTTCTAAGGTACTTATATTGTTAATGACTTCTTCATAAATCAACTCAAAATCATCAGGATTATTGGAATAATATATTAATGTTTTATCAAATATTTCTCTTGAATATCCGTGATTAAAAAATATATCATTATAATTACTCAAGGTATCCTTTCCAGGGTATTTATTCAAATTCTTTGGCATATTTAATATTCCATCTGTTATATGGATATCTGCAAGTATAGCAATCAGGTCTTCTTGTGGAATAATGTCTTTTTTACGGATCGTTTTTTCTTTATCTGCACATGAGAAAGTAAGCATTAAAAAAAAGATAAAAAACCAGCTAAAAAATTTCATGGCCCTAAATTACAAATTTTCCATAAATATCGGGGTATGTAGAAAAGAATTAGGATGAAGCAATCCGTAGATTGGAATCTATTCTTTGATTTTATTAAAACGAAGTCCGATCATGATCTCATGGGTTCCGGAATTGTATGCTTTGAATTCAGATATGGTAATATCATATGAATATCCAAAGTAATATCTTTCTTTATGTATGTAGCCAATCAGTATAGCGATTGCATCCTGTGACCTATATGAAACCCCGAGCCAGGCTGTTTCTTTATATTTGACTAGTGCTGTCAGGTCAATTTGTGCCGGAATATCCACCATCCCTTTTATAACTACTGATGGTTCCAGTGTAAAATCAGGCGCAAAATCCCAACGGTATCCACCAACTAAATAATAATGTCTTTTTAATTTGTTCAGACCATTTTTTTCGTCATAAACTTTTAGGTTATTACTGAGAAGCTGGAAAGCAGAGAAACCGGCAAACCATTTTTTATGATACACATAAGCTCCCACAGATGCATCTGGTACCAGGGAAGTGGAAATAGCTTCTTTCAGGGCTGGATCATTCAGATCATGGAGGTTGATTTTTGTTCCGTCAATGGTGTTTTGCAGTAACCCAAATGATAAGCCAAGTGAAAGCCGGATATCGTCAGTAAGTCCAAAATTGTAAGCATAACTTCCATAAATACCAGTACGGCTGGTTGGTCCTGTTACATCATTAATAAGGTATCCTCCAAATCCCATGGGCTTTTTTGCATGCGGACCATTAAAACTCAGACTGATTGTTTGAGGGGCATCAATTATCCCTACCCATTGAAACCGGCTCAAAGCACTTGCCTGATAATGGTCCTTTGTTCCAGCCACAGCTGGATTCACTACATAATCATTGAACATATATTGTGTGAATAGGGGCATTTGCTGTGCCCATATCGCAGTGGGAAAGCTAATCAGAAAGATCCATATGTATAGGCGTTTTTTCATTTTATCTTACAATTGTTACCGGGCCTGTTATAGGTGAAGTATTATTACCGTCATTTAAATCAATAACAAAATAATAAGTGCCAATAGGCAGATCTTTACCATTATAGGTCCCATCCCATTCAATACCATTTCCATACCCAACTGAATAGTAAATTTTTTGACCCCATCTGTTAACAACCTGAACAGTCATGCTTGGGAATAAGTAGGCATCATCAATTTCCCATGTATCATTAAAACCATCTCCGTTAGGTGTAAATCCGGACGGGATGTCAAATTTACTAATTACTTTTATAAATATAGAGTCTGTACTTACACAACCCTCAGTAGTTGTTCCGATGACTTTATAAAAAATGCTTTGTTCTGGGGTTGCATAAACAGTAGATCCGGTAGTTGAGGATAAACCTTCAGGAGGAGCCCAGAAATATGATGCAAATGTTCCACCTGTAGCTGTTAATGTAATAGTTGATCCCTTTATAATAACAGTGTCATTCCCTGCACTAATAACTGCATCATCGTAAACTTTAACTGTAACTGAATCAGTTGATGCACATACTCCTTTTGTTACAGTAAGATAATACAATGTGGTTATTTCAGGTGAAGCAAAAGGATTAGAAATACCAGGATCACTAAGTCCATTAGTTGGCTTCCACTGGTAGGTTCCACCACCTGAGCCATGTAGCTGTACCTGGTTACCCGGGCAAATTTCAGCATCATTTCCAGCGTCGGCTATGACAGAATATTTGCTTTCTAAAATTATGGTTTGATTCAGTGTACAAAGATTATCATCCCGAAGTACTACTTCATAGATTCCTGCAACCAGGTTAAGGAATTCCGGATTACTTTGCCAGTTTGCACCACCATTTATCGAATAGGTATATCCTGGAGTTCCACCACCCGGAGTTAAGCTTATAGATCCATCAGCAGTAGTTGTATTGCAAGTAGCTTTGGTTGTATCAGTTATTAATGTAAGTATTGATGGTTCCGTAATAATTAAACTACTACCTGTTTGAGTGCAACCACTATAATCCTTAACAGCGACCTGATAAGTTCCGGGTGAAAGATCCGCAAATGTTCCTCCGTTAATTTCATAGCTTAAGCCTCCGTTTATGGAATAGCTGTAAGGGCTGGTGCCACCTGAGACAGTAATACTTATTTGTCCGTCATTTGCTCCATTGCAAAGAATGTTTAGACGGGTTTCTGATGTTATGGTAAGTGCTGCCGGCTCAAGAATGGTATAGGTTCCCCCATTTTGCTGACAAGCTTTATCATCCATAACTGATACATCATAAATTCCGGAAGGAAGGTTTTGAAAAATCCCTCCATTTGGGAAATAAGTAGTACCTCCATTTACAGAGTATAAATAGGGAGGTGTGCCTCCTGAGGCAAAGATGGTAAGTTTACCGTCTGCCATACCAAAACATGAGATATTGAGGGCATTGACTGAATCAATCTTAATAGTTTCCGGGTTTGTTATGTTTATACTGTTCCCAACTATAATACAGGTATTGGCATCCTGAACTGCCGGAGTATAACTTCCTGCACCCAGTCCATTGAAAATGCCGCCATTGTTTATAAAGCTAATGCCGCCATCAATAGAATACTGGTAGGGCCCGTTTCCGCCAGAGGCATGAATGCTTAAAGATCCATCGGTAATTCCATTACAGGAAGGTTGGCTTACAGAAACAGAATCGATCAGGAGCACAGATGGTTCTGATATTGTAAGGGCAGCTCCTATTGTTACACAAAGGTTATTATCCCTAACCGCAACCTGATAAGTTCCTGCTGCCAATTCGGTATAAATTCCATTATTATTTTGATATGTAGTACCACCGTCAATAGAAAAAGTGTAAGGAGATACACCTCCGTTTGCAACAATAGTAATTCCCCCATCGGTGTTACCATTACAGCTGGCATTAGTTGCAATTGCACTAGTAATCAAAAGGGCTGTAGGCTCATTGATCACCAGAGTACTGCCGGACATAGTACATCCTTTGCTGTCTTTCACGTTTACATCATAATTTCCAGGTGCAATTCCGGTAAATAACCCACTGTTATCCACATAACTGATACCCCCATCAATAGAAAAGGTATAAGGCGAATTCCCACCGGAGGCTGTTATAGTAATAGTTCCGTTGCTGGAACCATTACAGGTAACGTCTGTTACAATTTCAGAAATGATAGAAATATTAGAAGGTTCTAATACAGTAAGTTGTGAGCCGCTAATGGTACAATTATGGCTGTCTTTTCCTGAGATATTATATGTTCCGGATGCTATGTTAGTAAATACACCTCCATTGCTAAAGTATGTTATTCCGCCATCAATGGAATACTGGTATGGAGCTGTACCTCCTGAAAGGACCAGTGTAATACTGCCATCAGAAGAGCCAAAACAACTAACATCTGTGCTTAGCTGGGAATCAAAGATTAAAGCTGTTGGTTCCCCAACTGTTAGTGTGCTGCCAGCCTTAACGCAGGATTTACTGTCTCTTACCGCAATTACGTAATCCCCGGCAATTAAATTTGTAAAGGAACCTGTACTATTAATATAGCTGATACCACCATCAATGGAATATTCGTAAGGAGCACTTCCCCCGGAAGCAATAATAGTAATGGAACCATCATTTCCACCCTTGCAGGTTACATCCGTTTTTATTTCTGAATTAATTACAATAGCTTGAGGTTCTGTAATATTAAGAGTGCTCCCATTTTGGGTGCATCCATTATTATCTCGTACGGCAACATCGTAATTGCCAGGAGTCAAACTATTAAAATTACCTCCATTACTTAAAAATGTAATTCCACCATCAATAGAATATATGTAGGGCGTAATACCTCCCGTCACTGTAATGCTAATTGTTCCGTCGTTTGAACCGTTGCAGCTTAAATCAGTAGATATTTCTGAGGTGATTTGAACCTGAGATGGTTCAATAATGGTGAGAGTAGAGCCAGAGCTAAGGCAGTTGTTATCCCGTATGGCAATTGAATAAGCTCCTGCTGAAAGTCCTGTGAAATTACCTCCGTTTGATAAGAAAGTAGTGCCCCCGTCAATTGAATACATGTAAGGAGGTGCCCCACCTGATGCCACAATATTTATACTTCCATCTGTAAGTCCGTTACAGGATATATCTATTTTATTTTCAGCAGTAATAACCAGACCTGGTGGATTTGTGATAGTAAGCGTGGATCCTGACACAGAGCATCCTTCGCTATCACGTACAACCACCGGGTAGTTCCCGGCAGAAAGGTTGTTAAAATTTCCGTCGTTTGGAATAAAACTGCTTCCACCATTAATAGAATATTCATAAGGAGGGCTACCTCCGGATGCATTTATGGTGATTGTTCCATCGTTTGCATTATGACAGGTAATATCAGTAAAGTTTTCCGAATTGATTACGATGGCAGAAGGTTCCGTAATAAAATCTAAATCAAAAACTGTAGCTGTGCTTGCATCTTCAACCACCACCCAGTACATGCCGGCTTTCTTATTAATAAGTGTGGTTGATTTCTCACCGGTAGTAATCGTATCGGTTGTTGACCAGGTATAAATATAGGGAGCTACTCCTCCTGAAACAGTTACAGTAATGCTTCCATCACTTTCTCCATTGCAACTAACACTTGTAGTAGTAAAACTCAATGTCATCTGTGCATGACCCTTAAAGGCGGAAGATAATAACAGAGAAAGAAATAAGCTGATTAATAATAATCTCATCGAAAGGATTTATACAAACTTATTTAATAGTATATTAAAATAGTGATCTACACCATATTAATACTTTTTTACTATAATTATACCAGAAAGTTTTTTAAAACATTAAAAATAAACCAAACCAATGACTAAAAAAACTATAAAAAGATGATTTTGCTCACCATTTCAATATTTCAGGTTTTCTCTCAGCTTCATGGGTCGTATCATATGTTAGCTTCGTTGATGTAAGATCATTATTCTAAGGAATTTTTAATTAGCCTTATTTTTGAATTACCATTCATAAAAAGGGTTGGCACGAAGCTCAGGTTTTTTGACTTATTAATAATTGCTCCCTGACTTTCTTTTTCCGGCTTAAGATTTCCCGGCCTATCTTTCCTGTTTAAGGAATTTTCGGCTGATATATCTAACAGGATACCAGGC
>JAOZKQ010000062.1 GCA_029935275.1 Bacteroidales bacterium
GTAGTTATTATTTCACGCTCACTCAACTCAGCACATAGCCATGAATTCTCTGAAATCTCCCTGTCAAGTTGCTTTGGTGCCCAACCTGAATAACCAATAAAAAACCTAATTCTTTTAGAATCGATAACTTTTGATCTGAAAAGCTCCTTAACTATTCCAAAATCTCCTCCCCAACAGATATTTTTAAACACTTTTACACTATTAGGAATCATATCTCCTAATGTATGAATATAATGTATTGTATTTGTCTCTACCGGGCCACCAACAGAAACCATACCATTTATATCAGGAAAATCGTCAATTACTTCATTCAATTTAATATCTACAGGTTTATTTAAAACAAAACCTACTGCTCCTTTCTCACTGTATTCAGTAAGAAATACAACAGATCGTTTAAAGTACTGATCACCCAGATAAGGCTCAGAGATCAACACCTTACCCTTCTTTAGCTTAGCTAATTCGGGGTTAATTGAAAAGAAATCGTAATCTAATGACATCTTCCTAAAATTTATTAATTAAAAGTATTAAATTTTACCAGAACTCAAAACTTTTCAAGCATCTTTTGTGCTAAGGAAAAAGAAATAAACTGATTTTATTCACAAATAAAGAACTACAATAATAATTTTGTACTTTTGTAAAAATAAAATTTAAAAATGCTTAGAAATCTCACCTGGTTTTCCGGAATAATTTTCCTTATAGCTATTTCATCATGTACTACTAAAAAGCAGCTTACTTATCTTCAAAATGTAGATTCTATACCTGGAGGAACTGTATATTTTAAAACACCGATCGAATATCGCATACAAAATCAAGATATTTTATACATAAGAGTAATTAGCTTAAATGATGATGTTAATGAATTAATCAACACTTTCTCGAGCCGATATTCCCAAAATATGTTTCAAAATGAGATTAGCCTCTTTTTATACGGGTATTCGGTAAATGACTCAGGTTTTGTGGATATTCCAACCATTGGGAAAGTCAATGTTCTGGGAAAAACTCTTGAAGGAGCAAAAATATCAATAACTGAAAAGATAGATAATTCTGTCCGAAACGCTACCGTAATTGTTAAGTTACTCAGTTTAAGTGTAGCCGTTCTTGGCGAAGTAAGGAGACCCGGGAAATATCAAAATTACAATAATCAGTTTACAATTTTAGAGGCACTTAGTAAAGCAGGCGATATTACTGATTATGGTGACCGTAAAAGGGTTTTGATTATCAGACCAACCAAAACTGAAGTTAAAACATTCCGGGTTGATTTAACTGACAAAGGGCTACTCTCTTCTGAGGCATTCTTTTTACTTCCAAATGATATAGTTTATGTTGAGCCCATAAAAAGTAAAAGCTTCAGGATTAATATTCCTACTTTGACCCTGGTACTAGCGTCTGTCACAACACTTATTTTAGTACTTAGTTTTATTCAATAATTAAATGGAAAATACGGAAAATATATATTTTGAGGAAGAAAACATTGATATCAAAAAGTTTCTTTTCAGGATACTTAAGAATTGGTATTGGTTTGCAATTTCTTTATTTATTACCATAACTGTTGCTTATCTTATAAATCGATATTCTGAACCGATTTACAGCATTAGTTCAACAATCGTTGTTAGAGATGATTCTAAAGGGAAAGGACTTTCTGGTGCAGAACAAATGCTGGATGGAATGGAAATGTTCCGTAGCCGTAAGAATGTGTATAATGAAATTGGCTTATTACAATCCTATAAACTATGTAACAGAACTTTAAAGGAGTTAGATGATTTTGAAATAAGCTATATTAAAGTTGGCCGAAGGGGCATTAAGGAAGCCAAACTTTATAATAAATCGCCTTTTGTTGTTCATTATGATACTTCAAAGGTTCAACAAAGGGGACACCCTGCTTATGTAAGCATAATATCACATGATAAGTACCTTCTTGAAATAGATGAAGGTATGAGTATTAACAAAGAAATGTATTTTGGCGAACAGTTTGAACACGAATCATTCAATTTCAATATTACACTTAGAAACCCGGAATATTTTGAATTGGAAGAAAATACTTCTAATCGATACTATTTTGTTATTAATGACCTGAATTCACTTACCAATCTATATAAAGGAAAACTGGGCATAACAGTAAATGATAAAAAAGGTTCGATCCTTACACTTGCTATTTCCGGTTATGTTGCTGAGCAGGAAGCTGATTATCTAAATAAACTTAGCGAAGTTTACATTCTCGATGGCCTGGAGGTAAAAAATAAAACCGCAGAGAAAACTATCAATTTTATAGATTCACAACTAAGTAATATAATAGATTCTTTAAATGTAGCAGAAGATGATCTTCAGAACTTCAGAACACAAAATCAGGTAATTGATATTTCAAAAGAAGGACAAGCTATATATGAAAGGCTTGGATCCTACCAGGATGAACAAGTTATGCTCAAAATAAACTTGAGTTATTATGAATATCTTTTAGATTATATTTCCAGTAAAAATAATTACTCTGATGTAATTGTTCCATCCATAATGGGCATTTCAGATCCTGTTCTTTCTGCCACAGTTAATAAGCTGTCTCAATTAAATTCTGAGAAAACAAATCTTCAATTTACTGTAACTGAGACAAACTCTTCTATGGAGCTACTCAATTCACAAATCTATGCTACCAGGGCTGAACTTATAGAGAATATTAAAAATCTCATTGAGAATACAAAAAATACTCTAAATGAGGTGGGGAAAAATATTATTGTAATTGAAAAGAACCTAAGATCACTACCAGGTACTGAAAGGCAGCTTATCCAGATTCAAAGGATGTTTAATCTGAATAATGAAATATACAACTACCTTCTGGAGAAACGATCTGAAGCAGCCATAGCCCGGGCTTCAAATATTGCAGATAACAGAATACTTGATTATGCAATTTCAGAAAATGCTGCAAAAATTTCCCCTAAAAGCTCTTTGAACTACATGGTTGCCCTTGTTCTGGGACTCATGTTCCCTGTAATTATAATTTTATTATTAGACTTCTTCAATAATAAGATTATTGATAAGAAGGATATTGAAAATCACACCAAAGTACCAATACTAGGAGGAATAGGACATAATAATTTTCGTGAAGATGCCCCTTTAATATTAAACCCAAAATCTTCTTTGGCTGAATCTTTTAGATCCTTACGGACAAATATCCAATATATGGGTGCTGAAAAGGAAGTTAAGATTATCATGGTTTCTTCAACAATAAGTGGTGAAGGAAAAACTTTCTGTGCAACAAACCTTGCCACTATTTTTTCCATGTCCGGGAAGAAGACTTTACTTATGGGACTTGATATGAGAAAACCAAAAATTCATAAGGTTTTTAATATTTCAAACGATAAGGGAATCAGTTCTTTCCTGATAGGGCAGGATTCATTTCAGGACATAATTCATCCCACATCTCAGGAAAATCTTTTTGTAGCTCCTTCCGGACCTGTCCCACCAAATCCAGCCGAACTAATTGAGACAGAGAAAATGAAGTCCTTAATGGAACTTGTTAAAAATGAATTTGATACCATTATTCTGGACACACCTCCAGTTGCCATTGTAACAGATCCCATTCTTCTTGCCAGATTTTCTGATGTAAACATTTTTATCGTGCGTCAAAACTATTCAAATAAAAATGTGGTACAACTAATTGATGATTTGCAACATAAAATTAAATTTAAAAAACTGGGTATTCTGATTAATGATATTAAGTTAAACGGCTACTTTGGCTATGGTTACAATTACGGCTATGGTTATGGTTACGGCTATGGTTATGATCAGGATTATTATGGAGAAGATGGGGGGAAAAGCAAGTTTAGAAGGGTGCTTGATTCATTTAAAGGAGTAAAAAGCTGACAAGAACTAAACAGATTTATTTGTGAAACCAAAAGCAAAGACACCCAGCTTATTTCAATCCTTTATTCCATTAATTATACTAGTTGTTTTACTTTCCCTAAATGTAAAATTCTTTGGAGATGATACACTTGCAGGATCTAATCAGATGGCACTTATCCTGGCTGCTGCTTCTGCAGCAATTATTGCCAGCAGATTAGGCATTAAATGGAGAAAACAAAGGGATGGTATTGTAAAAAGTATTAGTTCCGCTATGCCTTCCATACTTATTCTTTTTTTAATAGGATCTTTGGCAGGAACCTGGATGATAAGTGGTGTTGTTCCGGAACTTATTTATTATGGCCTTAAAATATTAAATCCAAAAATATTCCTTTTTGTAACTGTAATTATTTGTGCTCTTGTTTCCCTTGCTACCGGCAGTTCATGGTCAACTGTTGCAACCATTGGAATTGCTTTATTAGGAATTGGTAAGGCTTTGGGTATGAATGAGGGAATGGTTGCAGGTGCTATTATTTCAGGTGCTTACTTCGGTGACAAAATGTCTCCCATGTCGGATACAACTAACCTTGCTCCTGCTATGGCTGGAACCGACCTTTTCACCCATATTAAGTATATGTTATATACCACAATACCTTCTATTGTAATTACTTTAATTATCTTTCTGATTCTGGGTTTTACTTTAAAAGTAGAATCCGGTTTAGCCAATCCTGATGAGGTTTTGAATGTTCTTAAAAATTCATTCAATCTCAATCCGCTTTTAATGATTGTTCCTGCTTTTCTCATCTTTATAATAATTAAGAAAGTTGCCCCCGTTCCTGCCCTTTTAGCAGCCAGTTTATTGGGTGGGATTTTTGCAATTATTTTCCAACCAGAGATTATAAATCAAGTCTCCGGGATTTCTGACAATTATGTTAAATCATCATATATTGCAGTAATGAAATCGATGTTTGGTCCTGTAAGCCTTAACACAAACAATGCTACAGTAAACGGATTACTTTCCACAAATGGAATGGCAGGCATGTTAAATACAATCTGGCTGATAATTTCAGCTATGGTTTTTGGTGGTGTAATGGAATCTGCCGGGATGCTATTTAAAATTACTCAAACGGTTATTAAACATGTAAAATCTGTTGCTGGTCTGGTTACTTCAACTGTAGGAACCTGCCTGTTCTTTAACCTGACCGCATCTGACCAGTATATTGCTATTGTTGTGCCTGGAAGAATGTATGCAAAAGCATATAAAGACAGAAACTTAAAACCGGAGGTTTTAAGCCGTACTCTTGAAGATTCAGGAACAGTAACTTCAGTATTAATCCCCTGGAATACATGTGGAGCTACACAATCCAGTGTATTAGGAGTTTCAACCCTCACCTACGCACCTTTTGCTTTCTTTAATATAATCAGTCCTTTTATGAGTATATTCATGGCTGTATTAAATATTAAAATCCGCAGATATACTGATCAAATTAAAAAGAAAAAATCTACCAGAAAAATTTAGTGATATAGATCCGGATACTTCACAGGATCCGCATCATGCATCATATCATAAATAATTTCAAATACATCCTCTGCATTAGGGTTAGAAAAATAATCGCCATCTGATGCATAAGCGGGCCGATGCTCCTTAGCTGATAAGGTTCTTGGAGGTGAATCCAAATAAAAATACGCATCCTGCTCTTCCACAACTTTTTGCATCATATAGGCAGTTGCTCCTCCAGGAACATCTTCATCGAAGAAAACTACTCTGTTTGTTTTCTTAATGGACTCTACAATTCGATTATCAGTATCAAAAGGTAATAAAGTTTGCACATCAATTAATTCAACTGAAATACCAAAATCAGCTAACTGCTCAACCCCATCCCGCGCTATCCTAACACAGGAGCCATAAGTAACAAGGGTAATATCATGTCCCTCAGTTAAAACTTCAGGTACTCCAAGTGGGATTTTATATTCACCAATATTATCAGGTAATTTTTCTTTTAACCTATAACCATTCAGAGGTTCAATTACCAGCGCAGGATCATTTCCTTCAATTAAAGTATTGTAAAAACCCGCAGCAATTGTCATATTCCTTGGCACACAAACATGAATACCCCGAATTGAATTTATAACCATACTCAATGGGGACCCTGAATGCCAAATACCTTCAAGTCTGTGCCCTCTGGTGCGTACAATTACCGGGGCAATCATATTCCCTCTAGTCCTGTACATAGTTGTAGCCAGGTCATCACTCATGGTTTGCAAAGCATAAAGCAAATAATCAAAGTACTGAATCTCTGCAATTGGCCTTAAACCACGTAAGGCCATCCCAATTCCCTGACCAAGAATAGTTGTCTCCCGTATTCCAGTATCAGAAATTCTAAGTTCCCCATATTTCTTTTGTAAACCTTCCAGGCTCTGGTTAACACCACCGATATACCCCGCATCTTCCCCAAAAGTTATCACAAGGGGATTATGGCTAAAGATATAATCAAAATTCTCCCGTAACACTACCCTTCCCGGAACTTCTTCCGAATTATCATTATAAACAGGAGGAACAGGCTTTACTTTTAATGCAGAATTTTCCTTTTCATTATAAACATAGGAATTATAACGCGCATAGCTATCCTCATAATTCCTATCCAACCAGTTTGCCAGGTCTTTCTGAAGATTAGCTCTCATTGTACAATCTCCACAAACACTTCTAAGTATTTTCTTTGCTGCACTGAAAACATCTTTTCTTAAAGGGTTAATAATTTTTTTAAGGTCAGCGGTAATCAATCCAACCTTATCAACATGTTCTCTTTTACAAACACAAGACCTGTTATCAATTATTTTTATAAGCGCATCTCTCTCCACCTTAATTGGATTCTGAAATGCCTGCCAGCCATTTTTTCTAGCTTCCTTTGATTCAATTTTAGCTGACTTCTCAATCTCGGCAAGTTCATTTTCTCGAGCTAATTCAACATCCAATATCCACGCCCTCATTCTTGTAATAGGATCAAATTCTTTTTCAAATTCAAGCCTTTCTTCAGATTTATAACGTTCATGTGACCCCGAGGTTGAATGACCAAGTGGCTGGGTAACTTCTTGAATATGGAAAATAACCGGAACATGCTCTTCTCTGCATTTCCTAATTCCTTCCTCGTAAACTTTACATAACTCGGGATAATCCCAGCCCTTTGCAGTATAAATCAGATAACCCGGCCTTCCCTCTTCCGATCTAAAACCCTGAAGCAGGTCTGAAATATTTTCTTTTGTTGTTTGATACTTTTTTGGAACAGAGATTCCATAGCCATCATCATAAATAGAAAGTGCCATTGGAACCTGAAGCACTCCGGCAGCATTTACTGTTTCCCAAAAATGTCCTTCAGAGGTACTGGCATCGCCAATAGAACCAAATGCTACCTCATCTCCTTTTATTGAGAAATTCTCAAATGAGTGTAATTCATTCAAATTCCTAAAAAGCTTTGAGGCATAAGCCAAACCCAACAGGCGCGGCATCTGTCCTGCAGTAGGGGAAATATCTGCAGATGAGTTTTTTTGTTTTGACAGCACCTTCCAGGAACCATCTTCATTAATATTTGCTGTAGAAAAGTGATTATTAAATGAGCGACCACCA
The DNA here is from genome assembly GCA_029935275.1 of Bacteroidales bacterium. GTDB lineage: Bacteria > Bacteroidota > Bacteroidia > Bacteroidales > VadinHA17 > JANTGF01. The sequence continues at coordinate 7,451 of JAOZKQ010000062.1, forward strand.
TTTCCCGGATTAAGGTCACCATCCGTATTCCCATAGAGCTGGTGAAAAAACTCTTCAGCAGAAAACAGGCCTGCTGCCATCATCCAGGTCTGATCCCTATAATAACCTGATCTCCAGTCACCATTTTTAAACTGTCTTGCCATTGCAAGCTGGACAACCTCTTTTCCATCGCCAAATATTCCAAATTTAGCCTTCCCTGTGAGAACTTCCCTCCTGCCAACCTCACTTAAATTCCTGCTAAGCACAGCCAGTTTATAATCTTCTAATACCTGGGTCCTAAATTCTTCTATAGAAAGACCATTCCTAAGTTCTGTCGTTTTATCTGTCATTTGATTTTTTCTTAATTCTTGCAAATTTAATAAGAATTATTCTAAATAAGAAAAGTAAAGGGAATTAATCTATACCTTCTGATCAAATTAGGGAGACGATTTATAGTTTTTACTAAAACTATTCATTCTTCTATTCAATAAAAATAAGTTCTAAAATTTGCTCTATAAAAAGATGATAATTTTTCAGGGATCATGCAATCCCTATAAAGTTTAAAATTACTATCTTTACAAAAACAAAACTATGTTTCTAACTTTGTTTATATTATCTGTTGTCCTTCTAGGAATAAGTATGCTTGGTCTGGCTATAAAAATACTTATACTTGATAATGGGAAATTCCCAATTACTTCTATTGGCGGTAATATACATCTGAAGAAAAAGGGGATTTTATGCCCAAAACATGAAGAACTTCGGTATCACAGAAACCTCAAAAAAGGAAACCCATGTAATTCTTGCGGTTTTAGTGTGTAATGGGTCGTCCATAATATCCCTTGTTTGCATTACACAGCCTTTCAATAAGCTACTCTATTACGAAAGTAAAATAAACTTTTAAAAATCCTGAGTATTTTCCTCTTTCCAGATTAATTCTTCAAAGTTCTTGCTTTGCCATGTTTTAAAAGAATCATTGGACTCTGAAGAATAAATCAGATAAGCTTCAAGATCATCTCTTTCACTGATGAAAACCTTGCTTTTTTCAAGCCCCATCACCATACAGGCTGTTGCATAGGCATCGGCGGTTATACAATCTTTCGCAATAATGGTAGCACTCAATAACCTGTCCATTACCGGATAGCCAGTTTTAGGATCAATAGAATGGGAGTATTTAACTCCATCTTTTTCAAAATATTTCCGATAATTCCCTGAAGTTGCCAGGGAACAATCACTTAACTTTAAGATAATCTGTAAATTTTGTCCTGGTATATAATTATTATCAAAAGGTTTATCCACACCCACTTTCCACAGCACCTCATTTTTCTTAGTTCCTTTAGATCTCAATTCTCCTCCAATTTCAACCAGAAAATTATTTATTCTTTTCTCTTCAAAATATTTACTTACCACATCAACTGAATAGCCTTGTGCTATGGCATTTACATCCAATTTCATTTCAGATATTTCCTTAACTAACTTGTTGTCAATTAATTTAATTTTATTCATACCAACATAATGCAACAAGCTATCCACAAGCAGGCTATCCATATCTTTTTTTCTTCCCGGACCGAAGCCCCAGGCATTTACCAATGGCCCTACTGTAATATCAAAGGCACCTTCCGAATCCTGAAAAACATCCAGAGCCTTTTTAAATACTATAACAAAATAAGGATCAGAAATAACCAGTGAATCATTTCGGTTAATCCGGGAAATAATGGAATTCGGAATATAAGCAGACAAAGAAAGGTCAAAATGAGCCAGGAGTGAATCTACCTCTCCTTTCATCTTCACAGGAGAGGTTGAAAATAACCCTTTCCTTTCATAAATAATGTGATAAGTTGTTCCCTGGGTAAAACCATCAAAAGTCTCATACTTATTACAGCCCAACATTAAAAAAGTAAGCAGAAATAAAAAATAAAACTGTTTCATATAATATAATAAAAAAAGGCCTCATTAATGAGGCCCGGTTTTTTAACCACCGAAATCATCGAAAGCAATCATTTCATCGGGTACCCCAAGGTCGTAAAGCATTTTATTCACAGCATCATTCATCATTGGAGGTCCGCACATGTAATATTCTATATCTTCCGGTTCTTCATGTTTGCCCAAATAGCTATCATAAATTACCTGATGTATAAACCCAACCGGACCATCCCAGTTGTCTTCAG
>JAOZKQ010000402.1 GCA_029935275.1 Bacteroidales bacterium
GCTGTTTTTTCACTATATGGCTTATTGAAATTATACTCAGATTGTCCTGATGAGTCATAAAAACTAATATTACCAAGCTCAGAGCTCATACCAAAATAAGTAACCATGGCATAAGCTTGTTTAGTAACTTTCTCAAGATCATTTAAAGCACCCGTCGAAATTTTATTAAAGTTAATCTCCTCGGATGCTCTTCCTCCCAATGCCGAACACATCTCATCAAGAAGCTGCTCTGTAGTTGTAATTTGTCTTTCCTCAGGTAAATACCAGGCCGCACCCAGTGCTTTTCCACGAGGTACAATCGTGACTTTTACAAGAGGATTAGCATGCTCAAGCAACCAGCTAACCGTTGCATGCCCGGCTTCATGAAAAGCAATTGTCTTTTTTTCCCTGATTGTGATAATTTTATTTTTTTTCTCCAGACCCCCAACTATGCGATCAACAGCATCCAGAAAATCTTGTTTATTAATTTGCTTTTTACTCTTCCGCGCAGCTACCAATGCCGCTTCATTACATACATTGGCAATGTCAGCCCCGGAGAAACCAGGTGTTTGCTTTGCCAGGAATTCAAGATCAAGTTTTTTATCAACCTTTAAAGGTCGGAGATGAACTTTAAAAATAGCACGTCTTTCATTTAAGTCCGGAAGATCAACATGTATCTGCCTGTCAAACCGGCCAGCACGAAGTAAGGCTTTATCCAGCACATCTGCACGGTTTGTAGCTGCAAGGACAATTACACCTGCATTACTGGCAAAGCCATCCATTTCTGTAAGCAACTGATTCAATGTATTTTCCCTTTCATCGTTTGCTCCAAAGTTAGGATTCCTTCCCCTGGCCCTGCCTACGGCATCTATTTCATCAATAAACACGATACAAGGAGCCTTTTCTTTAGCCTGCTTAAACAGGTCCCTGACCCTGGAGGCACCAACACCCACAAACATTTCAACAAAGTCAGAACCAGACATGGAAAAGAAAGGTACATTTGCCTCACCTGCTACTGCTTTAGCCAATAAAGTTTTTCCTGTTCCGGGAGGGCCTACCAAAAGTGCACCTTTAGGAATTTTACCACCAAGTTCTGTGTATTTTTTAGGATTTTTCAGGAAATCAACAATTTCTTCAATCTCCACCTTCGCCTCCTGAAGCCCTGCAATATCATTAAAATCAACTTTAACCGTTGTAGCGTCTTTATCAAACATCTTGGCTTTGGATTTTCCTACATTAAAGATACCTCCACCAACACCTCCGCCACCGGTACCACCACCCATTCTTCTAAAAATGAACAACCAAACAGCAACCAAAATTACGATTGGAAATATCCAACCAAGAAGGTCTCCAAAAATATCTTTCTTTGTTTCATAAGAAGGGCTAAGTTTTTCTTCATCTGAGTAATTATACTTATTCTGAATCTTCTCCAAATCAGCGTTAATTATATCAACCGAGCCAATGTAAAAGTAGCACTGCGGCCCTGAAGTTGGAAAAGGGCTAAACCCCTTTGTTTTAAGATCTTCATATTTACCGCTACTCCAAACATCCGGCTTCAAATAGACCTGGGCAATATCTTTGTTAACTACCACAATCTTTTCAACATCATGGTCTTTCACCATATTTTCAAACCTTCTCCAATCAATTTCGCTGGTATCTGATCCAGTAAACAGCAGGTTTATTAATAAAAAGGAAACAGCCAGGATCCCATAAATCCAGTAAATATTAAATTTTGGCTTTTTACCCTTATCGTCCTTTTTACCCGACAAGGGGTTTATATTAAATTTTTTCTTCTCTTCCATAATTCGTTTATTCAATCATTCACTATCGCCTCACTTATCGACTCAAACTTTGCATCTGCCCAAAGATCTTCTAAGCTATAGAGCTCCCTGTAGGATTCCAGGAATATATGAACAATCACATCCCCATAGTCCAGAAGCACCCAATTTGCATGTTGAAACCCTTCTTTATGAATTGGCCTTTCACCCAATTCATTTCTAACAACATCAATCACAGATTCGCCAATGGCTGCAGTCTGGGTAGTCGATTCTCCATGACAAATTACAAAGTACTTACATATTGAATTCTCAATTTTAGACAAATCAAGCGAAACAACTCTTTTCCCTTTTTTCTTAAATATTCCTTCTGTTATTGTGCTAACAAGTTTTTTTGTTTGTACCTTATCAACTTTCATTTAATAAATTTATTTTACAAAAATACTCAAATAAAATCACAATTTTACTGAAATTAAAATACTATTTCCGGTCTTACATGAAACTACTATCAATTTAAATGCCAATCCATTTAAAATTTATAACTTCACATGCAATAAAACTCCCACTAATCAAAAAAAATGACTTCCCCAATTATTGGCAAACACAGAATTCAACTAGAAAAAGTACAATCAACGAATGATTATGCATTAAAACTTTTAACAAATAGTTTACCTGAAGAGGGAACCATCATAATTGCAAATAACCAAACAATGGGTAAAGGTCTGGCTGGCAATAGGTGGGAAAGCCAGGCTGGCAAAAACATTACCATAAGCATTATTCTAAAACCATTTTTCCTTAATCCTTCAAAACAGTTTTATATTTCAAAAATAGTTGCAATTTCGGTATCTAATTTTTTAAATGACCTAATCAAAAATATCAGGATAAAATGGCCAAATGACATTTATGTAAATAATGACAAAATAGCAGGAATCCTAATTGAAAACTCATTTATTGGCAGCACTTTTGGATATTCAGTTATTGGTATTGGAGTAAACATTAATCAAAAAGAATTTTCCTCTGAACTAATCAACCCGACTTCTTTGGTACAGGAAACAGGCAAAATTTATGATTTAGAACAACTACTCAACAATCTCATTAAATATCTTAATATCTATTATCAGTTATTGTGCAATGGAAAATACTCTGAAATTAACCGGAAGTATCTTTCTCT
>JAOZKQ010000403.1 GCA_029935275.1 Bacteroidales bacterium
AAATACGTTAAGAAAATCAATTCATGTAGCGTTAGAAAAGAAAATCTGTTTGAGCGAAGTGAGTTTTTTTCTTTTAGTGGAATGAATTTATTTTTAGTAATTTTTTCAACAGCAGCGGCATTTTTTGCTTACTTTTTTTTGCTGTAGTAAAAAAGTAAGAGCCTGCCCGGCTCAAGGGCATTGATTAATAGGTTAACTTATCGGACAGTAGTAATATCTTTTGATATACAGCATGCCCGAATAAAACAAATTTTTCTATTTTCGCAGATTTGACAGAGCTTTTCAATGATAGAAAAAACAAATGATATATGGTTAAAGGCTGCGACTGCCGGGAGTTTATGGGCTTCGGTGGAAATTGTTGTTGGTAGCTTTTTCCATAATCTGAGAATCCCTTTTGCAGGTACTATGCTGGCTGTTATGGGCTTAAGCCTGATGATCGCTTTTCAGTATAAATGGAAAGATAAAGGACTTGTATGGAGGGCTGGAATGATATGCGCTATAATGAAGTCCCTTTCTCCAAGTGCTATAATTCTGGGTCCTATGGTGGGTATTCTAACCGAAGCATTTCTATTGGATTTTTTTATTCGAATGGTGGGAAGAAATCCTATGGGTTTTATCCTTGGTTCAATTACAGCGGTAATGAGTGCATTAGTTCATAAAATATTTACCATTATCTTACTATATGGTTTTAATATTGTGAAAATACTGGAGAATATGTACCAGTTTGCACAAAAGCAACTTAAGATAACCGGGCCTGAACCGCTTATGCTAATTATCTTTTTAGCTGGTTTCTATCTGTTTTTCGGACTTTTGGCAGCTGTTATTGGGATGCTTGCAGGAAAAAATCTGGGGAAACAGAATGAGATTGTTAAAATAGATTTCTCCAGATCAGAAAACCGGGATTTTATGGATATGGGAAAGTATAATTATTCTTTGGGACTATTGTTTTTTCATGTCCTGGCACTGATTGTAAGCTTGTATCTGATAAACAAAGTAAAGCTGATTGTTTCCTTTGTGATCATTCTTCCTTATATCATTTTTATTTTTTATAAATATAAAAAAGCTTTAAGACGCTTAGCCAAACCTTTATTTTGGTTGCAACTGGTTTTTATCCTCATTTTTGCAGTAGTTTTCTGGAGTGAAGTTTCTCTTAGCGCTTTGCCTGAATCGGAAGGACTGGTTGTGGGATTAAAAATGATCTTTCGCGCTGTAATTGTGGTAATGGCTTTTTCCGCTATTAGCGTTGAGTTACGAAATCCTGTTGTGAAAACAGTTATGTACAAAAAGGGTTTTTCTCATTTCTACTCATCACTCAGCCTTGCATTTTCAGTTCTTCCAGGAGTGATGTCAAGGATTTCTAAACCCATAAAAATGATTTTACACCCTGTCAATTCTCTGTCGGATACCATACTTTATTCTGAGCAGCTATACCAGAACTTCAAATCAAGGATTGAGAAAAAACAAGCCGTATTTATCATCGCTGGTGATCAAAGGGAAGGAAAGACCACTTTTCTGCGGGAAACGATCAAAATACTTAAAAAGTCAGGGAACCAGGTTGAGGGGGTCATGGCCGAAGGAGTTGATGTTGATGGTAAACGAACCGGATTTAACCTGATTGATGTCCGGGATGAGAAGAAGAAAATAGTTTTATGTAATATTGAAGGAAAGGAGAATTGGGAGAAGACCGGCCGATATTATTTTAATCCTGCCGGACTGAGATTTGGAAGGGATGCTTTGTCAATTATTTCACCTGATTCTATCATTGTAATTGATGAAATTGGTCCACTGGAAATATCCGGGGGAGGATGGTCTGATTCAATTCAAAAGATCCTTTCGAATTATGATAACCCCATGATATGGGTGGTTCGACGTAAATTAACGGAACAGATTATACATAAGTTCGATTTAAAGAATGTATCCATTATGGATATTAAATTCTACCAACCTGAAGAATTGGTGGAGTATGTTCATGCAGCCAGGCTTTAGGCTCTTAATTAAGCAAACTAATCAACATGTTATTAGTTTTGCTGTTATCAAAACGCACTGTTTTTTTAAACTTTTGAATATCCCCACCTGACTGGCAGGGAATATCGATTAACGAATGATGATATTTGATTTGTCATTCCTTCTTATATCAAAAATCGGTGTTCGAAATTCGATATTTATTTTGGTTTTGCTTTCGCAAAGTTTGTGATGATTACTCTAAAGCTTCAGTGTCAATAGCACCATTTAGCTGGCATTATTCACCGCTATTTTTAAACATAACTGTTAAATTAATGATATACAATACACTGAACTGTGTTTTTCGAAAAATCTAATTGTCCAAAATTGGGTATCTGTTTTTTAGCTTGCTCTTATCTTCACACATCTACTTCGTTGCGACCCCCTTGAAATATAAGGATATATCTACGGGTTTCGACGCCTTGTATCTGTATAGCTAAAAGCATGAATAATACGGGTTAGAGCAACGGATTGCCTACCACACCCCAACCTCTTGCCAAATCAGGACTGACTATATTATTATAACCGAAGTTGCATAAGTAATGGCATGATTGTTCGCTAACTCGCAATGAAAACACATATTTAATTATTCCCCAAAGGGCTTCAATTCTCAATTGCTTCCAAAGATTTATGCCCAGCTTCTGGTTTTAGTAGGTTTTTTCATGCTTTTTTCCAGAAGTTTAAGGAATCTTTCTCTGGAAATATTTTTTGCCCCCATCGATTTTAAGTGAGCAGTTGGTGTTTGGGCATCAATAAAATCAAACCCCCATTTTTTTATACCTTCGTTAAGGTAGTATAATGCCAGCTTTGAAGCATCCGGTATATGATGAAACATTGATTCTCCAAAAAATGCACCACCCAAAGAAATCCCATATAAACCACCCACCAGTTGATCATTTTTCCAGGTTTCAACAGAATGGGCAA
>JAOZKQ010000404.1:0-1147 GCA_029935275.1 Bacteroidales bacterium
GGAAAAGGATCATCTTCTCTTGGATCTTGTCCGGATCCGCCATATCCGTAATCGGGACGGATTATTCTAAGCCTGGCGAAGTTGATACAAATTGCTTCTTTACCATCAGGGGAAACAGCGCTTACCGGATAGGGAATGATTCTTTTATTTTTGGTAAATACATTCAAAATAAGCGATACGAATTTTCCGTCAACATAGTCATTATAAATAATTAATGAATCCGGTGATGTTGCCAACCAATGTGCCATACAGCCTTGCTGAAAATTCCAGGCCCTTGTTTTTGCTATTGGAATAAATTCATGTGTTTCCATATCTACAAGCCCTAATGTGGCAGTATCGTTTTCTGTAGGTAAGCTGAATTTAACATTAGTTTCCAATACCAATGCATATTTTTGATTTGCACTCCATGAGTTGATCCCATAATAACTCGCAAAAAAATGTTCCATTGGACCAGATGTTATGGGAATAGGCTTTGAGATTTTGGGGAACTTAACATATGTTCCACTATTCTTATTGTCCTGACAATTTGGGAAAATAAGTACAATAATTAAAAGAATAATAAGGGTGAAAATTGTGTTTTTAGATTTCATATCAGAATTTGTTGGTAACAAATATAATGCATAACATAAGTCATCACTTTCTATCTTATCTCCAATGTCAGCTTACTGTTTTTATTAAGTTGTACTTCTGTTTTTTTCTTTCCGGTAATTACAGTGTAAGGTGACAGAACGGTTTTTTCCAAACCATCTACTGAATATTCCAGCAATTCTACGCTTAGGGAGCCTTTTGAATCTGTTTTTTGACTTATAAACTCTGTTCCGTTTTTATCAAGTATTTTAACAAGGGCATCCTTCACAGCTTCCCCTTTCTTGTTTACAACATTTACCTTAAGGGTCCAATATACTGAATAACTGTGGTATTGACCAATTTTATCCACATCAAATCCAGCCCCTTCCATATCATTGGAACGAAACTCAATGTTTTTTGCGATATATGTGTCCGATTCGTATGAGCCCATTTTTACAGGCTTAAAGTCTGCAAGTGTATTTGGAGCCCGGCTAATCCGGTTATTAAATATTTTTGAATTTGTAGCGCTGCCGTAGGCGCTGGCAATCCATATGGGCGTAACATTGGTAGTTATATGATT
>JAOZKQ010000404.1:1247-2920 GCA_029935275.1 Bacteroidales bacterium
CCATAGTCGGCCAGCCTGATAGCATTGGTGCTATATCGCTCATGATACTCACAGGATGGAGGTGCTGCTTTAATCTTAAACACATTGTTAAATATTTCAATCTTTTTATGCACAAATATTTCTATACCGGAACCTATCTCCGGTTCAAAGCGATTTTCAAATATTTTAGAACCATCTCCCATAGCCATCAGGCTGTAATGATTGGTAACGGTCTGATGGTTTACAAAATAGTTGTGGTGGATACTGGAATTCAAGCCTTTGATTGCCAGGCAGCCCTGGCCGCCATAGAATTCTGAAAAAGAGACCTCGGAAGGCGAATCATCCCTTAAATCAACTGCATAGAATTCAGCACCATGCCTGTTGATGATAAAGGGATTGCTAATATCGAAACGACAATTAGTAATACTTGCAAACGGAACGTCAACAGCGGTGGTATTAATACCGGATGAGATTATTCGAACATTATCTAGTATGATTTTAATATCTTTTGCTGTGGACTGTATCCCCCATGACATAATTCCTATAACCTCGTTTTTAATAATTCCATTTTTGATAGTTATAGTGCCAGTTCCTTCAACCACCGGAATGGAAGGGGAAGCTTTTGATTGAGAAATATCATCAGTATAATCAAAGAAAGCACTGTGTTCTCTATCGTATAAATGGTCATAATGTCCCATGGGATGTGTATCTTCAACAATTCCTATCCCCACATCCATTGCAGGGCGAATGTCTATCTGATCAACAAGGCAATCGGTATTGGCTTTAACCCGGATGCGGTATTTTCCTGCCGGAAGTTTGTTTAGATGTGCAAATACAAAACCCCCACCCAGGCGCGGGGAACGATTTATCAAAGGGCAACTAAGTATTGTAGTATCGCTGTATTGTGTAATACATTTAACTTCCTTACCCTGCTCATCATCAACATAAATACTAACTTTCATATCATTGCTTACATCCCCGCTCATATCATGATAATACCGGCCGGTTACGCCACACATTGCAAAATAGGAACGGTTTGCCACGGGCAGGTTGATATATCTGGATACGATCTCATCTCCGGCCTCCAATGACATTAATTTCTTGCCGATAAATATATGGACATCTTCTGTATTTTCCACTTTTGCACCCGGGGCTTTGGAAATGTCCCAGTCTTTTAAGCCTTCTTCAAACCCATAATTTGGAATATGTTCATAATTACCATCGGCATAGCTAATTGTATAGCCATTCAGGTCCAGGGTGACATTTTTTGCGAGAAAAATAGCGCTCATGGGAGATGAAATATCGTTCATAAGTATATAGTTTGCCCCGGGTTTTCCGTAGCTGCCTGCTGCTGTCACCGGTATGGTTCCTTCAGTTGGTTCTTTATGTTTATACTCCTGGTATTGGGCTGCCAGGCTTGGGACGATTGTGGGAGTTAATGTAATACTAAGTGAAATAAAGAGAATCTTGAGTTTATTCATATCCCTATGATATAATTGTTGACTTTCGACTTTTGATCTTTTACCTCTGACCTGGAATTATTCTGTTTTATATTTTTCAATATAAGCCTGGAGTTGTTCTAAATATTCTTCTAGTCCAAGCAATTGTTCATCATATATTAAAAAACTCATATCTGGTCGGCGGTTTGCAAAGTGCCTGGCCCTGTCCTGTTGAAAAAAATATGCTTTCTGTTC
>JAOZKQ010000405.1 GCA_029935275.1 Bacteroidales bacterium
AGTGATAATCCAACCATGCACCTTGGTTATGCAACATCTGATGATGGGATTCACTGGACACGGTATCCCGGGAACCCCATTTTTGATGAGTATTGGACAGAAGATGTACAAGTTGTGAAACATGAGGGTAAATATTTTATGGTGGCTGAGGGAGTAAATGATATTGCCCATATGCTCACATCTTCTGATGGAATTCATTGGCTGCGTAAAGGGGGCCTAAATATTAGAAAGGTGAATGGTGAACCCATTGATTCCGGTGCATATGGTACACCAACCTTATGGATTGAAGATGGACAATGGTATTTATTTTATGAACGTGGGGATCTCGGTATCTGGTTGGCAGTTTCTACAGATCAAAAAGTTTGGACCAACATCCAGGATGAACCAGTTATAAAAATGGGTCCGGATAAATACGATGCCAAAGGAGTGGCAGTAAACCAAATAGTTAAATACAAGGCTAAGTATTATGCGTATTATCACGGCACACCTGATGAAAATTGGACTAGCTGGAATTCCAATGTCGCTGTTTCAGATGATCTGATCCACTGGACCAAGTATAAAAACAACCCAATTGTTGATGTTGATAGTATTTCTAATAATTATTCCAGTCCGATCCTGGTTCATGATGGAAGTAAATACCGCTTATACACAATGCACGAAAGTGTAAGACTTTTTCTTCACGGGAACGATAGTAAATATTAATATAATGGAACGATTAATAAACTTTTGTTGCCCATTGAAATATGCAATCATAACAATCCTTGTCATGATTGGCTTTTGCGAAATAAATGCACAAATAGTAGATGTGTGGGCTATTGGAGATGGCGAAAAAATCTTCAAATACGATACCGGACATTTGTCAAAAACAGAAAATAGCATTTGGGATGGAAAGCAGATCAGTCTCCGGGGTCTGTATAATGAGGTACTTGGCTTTCAAATAATTGTTGAAGTGGACAGTACCGGGGCAGATGGGCTTGAAATATCTATGAGCCCACCTGTTCATCAGAAATCAGGAATGATCATTGGTGGAAGTGGAGGGATCAGGTATGGAAACCAGGGATATATCGAATTTTTTAGTCAGCATTATCTCAATGTCAAAAATCCTACAAAACCTAATTGGTTTTATGGATCGGAAAACTGTGCACCTTTAAAAATGACCGGATGGATTCCTGATGCACTGATACCTTCAAATGCCTTGATAGGGCAGGGAGGTTTCCCCTTAAGTGTTCCTCCAACCAAAGAACAAATTCACAGGCATCAGAATATTGTTGATATTATTCCCCGAAGGGCAAGCCTTAACCAAGGATTTTGGATAGACTTATATCTGCCGGGAGACCAGGAATTTCCTGTTGGTTTTTATGAATCTGAAGTACAGGTATGGGTAAATGGAACGGTTTTTTCAAGAATTCCTGTGCAAATAGAAATCATTAATGCCTATTTACCTGATGAAAATCATTCCAATGTATGGGTTTACAATTCAGGTATGGATGTGCTGGGTACCTATTTCCCCGGATTAGCCAACCAGGAGATAAGAAGGATGATTAAGAATGAAGCGCACCGACATAGAATAGAACTGGTAGGAGGGTTTGAAGCACATCGGTCAAAATATAATAGTGAAGTTTTAAATGATTACAGGCCGTATTTGGATGGTTCAGCTTACACACCTGCGAATGGCTATCATGGCCCGGGAGAGGGCATTGGGGAAAAGCTATTTCCCATAGGGATGTATGGTGGTAAGGTTCTTGGAACGACCAAAGAAGAAATGCAGGAAGAATCTAATAAATGGGCGGGATGGTTTGAGAAGAATGCACCCGGTGTTAATTATTTTAAATACATGATAGATGAACCGGGTCCTGCACAATATTCATTTATCAATGAGCAGGCAGGTTGGATCAAATCAAATCCGGGTCCTGGCAATAATATCAAGATTCAGGTAACAACAGGATATGTTGACGAGCTTAAAAATTCTGTGGATATTTGGGATGCATATGACGGAGTCGAATTGGACCGGATTGAAGGTCTCCAGAAAGAAGGTAAAGATTATTGGTTTTATAATGGCAACAGGCCAAGGTATGGCTCCGTGATCCTTGAAGGTACTGCAGTGGATTTACGGGTAAATGGCTGGATCAAATACCTTTTTAATATTAATACCTGGTTCGTATGGCATAGTACGCATTGGACCCATAACTCCCAGGGGCCAAAAGGCAGATTGCAGCAAAGGGTTTTTAACGAACCACTGACATTTATCAACGAACATATGGAATGGGGTAATGGAGATGGGGTGCTTTTTTATCCGGGAAGGATGCCGCATCAACCGGAAGAAAACCGAGGGATTAACCGGATCATGCCTTCCATCCGCTTAAAGAATATTCGCCGGGGCCAACAGGATTATGAACTGCTTTGGCTTGCAGAAAAAAAGGTGGGAGCTGATAAAATAAAAGCGATGGCAAGGGAAATTGTTGTAAAGGCAATGGATGAAATAGACATGGATGATAAAGTTTACTGGCCACAAGATGGAGATACTTATGACGCGATGAGGGATCAATTATTGGATATTATTAAGGAGTAAAGAATTAAATTATAAAATACCTTAATTTATAGATAATCAGTTAAATAAAAAATTGCGAATAGATAAAATCCGTGGCTTTTTTTCCTTTATAGTTTCATCAGGCATGGGAATTTCCCAGACCCGAATTACCAGTTCTTTGGGGAAGGAAATAAAACATTGAAATGTACTGTAATTATGATTAAAGTTGAATTCTAAATTAAAAAGATGATAAAAGCTGTTCTGTTTGATATGGATGGGGTTCTGGTAGATTCTGAAGAATTTATATGTCGTGCAGCTGTATTAATGTTTAAAGAAAAAGGATTGGAGGTACAAGCTGAAGATTTTATTCCCTTTGTTGG
>JAOZKQ010000063.1 GCA_029935275.1 Bacteroidales bacterium
GAGCCTCCGCCCCCACCCATAAAAATCCGGTTACCGGTTTCCCATACAGGTTTTGCACTATATCCACCGCCTATACCAATAATTGGAAACACTCCACAATCTCCTGCCTCAGACCCTCCATATCCGCCAGATCCAATATTTCCACCTCCTGAACCTCCTGAATATTTTCCATTTCCTCCTCCACCTCCATTATAAGCAGGTCCCTGACCTTTTGCATTTCCGCTTCCAAATTTTATTTTAAAGTTAAAAGGAGGAAGATATCCGTAACTTACTGCTCCCTCTCCTTTAAATCCTGACTGTTGAGAAGAAATATCATAAGACATATCCAATGAACCACATATACCATCCCCCACTACAGGATCAGCTCCCTTGAAGCCTTTTCCGCTAACATCAATATCGGCATTAAGGGTCAGTGTATTGCCTACCATCATAACAAGTACACCACCTGTCCCGGCAGCACTATCCCATGGTTCACAACTAAGATCCCCCTCAACCAGTACATTGTCATAGCCCGGAACCCTTACAACCTGGATGCTCCCTTTTTCATCATAAGTATTTTCAAAATTAGCATTAAATACAAGTTGATTTCCACTTATGCTGCTAATTATCAGGAACTCAAACAAACCTGCTGAATATGTATTTTGTCTGGCTCCATAGCTATTATCGTTAGAGATGCTGATTTCCATCCCTTTCATCTGAATAACCAGTACCGTATCCCCGATTGCAAAAAGTGACGGATCCTGAACCCGAAGCCTGTCAGGCCCGGTAAGTGTAAGCACATTTGAGTACTTGTTTATCACCCCACCAGGCAGAGATGTTTGTGCACCAGTAGAAAGCCCTGTAAAAAACAGAGCTAAGGAAAAATAAATTACAAGATTCCGAAACAAGATTTGCGGGTTTACAAATTAAATTAAGTACAAATATATCATAATACGTAAAAACTTCCTATAAGTTCCATCCAAATTATTCCTATTTATTTTTTTTACAAATATTGACAATACTAACAACAACAACAATGATTCTAGAATATATGGTGACAAGGCAAAAGTAAAAAGTAGAAAGTCAAATGGTAAATTGCCATAATTTGGTACTTATCATATATTCATCCTAAGTTTAAATCTTAACTTAGCACTGGGAATATGGCCTTTGGTTACCAGCCTATCTTTCAGGCAGGAAACAATTAAATATATTCGGGAAATTCTATAATAAAAGTAGCGCCTCCATCCGGGGAAGATTTATACCATATGGCACCATTTGCATCATTAATGATTTTTTTAGTAATTGCCAGACCTAAGCCAGTACCACTTGTTTTAGTGGTAAAATTAGGTTCAAACAATTTATCTCCAAGATCATCTGAGATACCAACTCCATTATCTTCAATACAAACTACAATTTTGCCGGAATCTTTTCGAAGACCAATTTTAATAAGGCCTTTCTTATCGTCTGGTAATGACTGTATAGCATTTTTTAGTAAATTATTAAAGACCCTGATTAATTGATTTTCATCAGCCAGAACAATGGCTTCATTTTGCCCCTTTAAATCTACCTCTATACGGAAATCCTCATTATTGGAAAATAAAGAAACTACTTTCTCAATAACCTGAACGATGTTAATTTCAACTGTTTTTGAACGCGGCATTTCAGCAAAATTTGAGAATGCGGTGGCTATGGATGAAAGATGATCTATTTGTTCAATAAGTGTCTGAGATATTTTAGTTAACTGGTTTCCCCAATCAGGCGATTTATCATTCCATGAACGAAGTAAATGCTGAACATTTAACTTCATGGGAGTAAGTGGGTTTTTGATTTCATGTGCTATTTGGCGAGCCATTTCTCTCCATGCACTTTCCCTCTCTGATTTTGCCAGAGAATTCGCACTTTCCGCCAGCTCATCTATCATCCGGTTATATTCAGCTACCAACCTTCCAATCTCATCCTTTCCCTGATAATATATATGTTCATTTCTTCTACCCAGCCTTACCTCTCTGATTTTTTCCTGAATAAGGCTCAGAGGATTGGTTATTTGAGTTGAAATAATAATGGCAAGCAAAGTTGAAATCAGCAAAATAACCATCGAAAAATTAATAATTCCAACCACAAGGTTACTTACTTCACGCGTTATAGCACTTTGTTTGGTAAAATAAGGGAGATTTAAATATGCAAGCAAACGGTTTTCCTGATTGCGAAAGGGTACATAGGCAGATAAAAACCTTTGCTCACCAATTGTTTCTGTCTGAACGAATTCAGCTTGCTGATTAACCACTAATTCATGGAAGGCATTATAGTCCATTTTAAATCCACTCAGTCCTTTTTCAAAAACTTCGGGCCTGGAGGCTGCAAGAAGATTTCCAGAAGCATCGTATAGATTAATATCTGAGAAAAAAACATTTGAAAATTTAATCAGTAATTCATCCAGGTTAGCATACTGAGATGTGGACCAGTCATTCTCTAATTCCTGTTCATGACCAAGCTTATGATCCAACTCAACATAAACCGATTGAATTTTCTCGCTCAGGCTCTTGAGTTGATTAAGTTTATATTGACTGATACTAAAATATATAGCACCAGATCCAATAAATATGAGCGAAAAGAAAACTACCGCAATCATCCACAATTGAATCTTGTGCTTCAACATGGGCGACCTTTGCACTTTTATAAGATGTACATTTGAGATTAAAAAAACCAGATTTGAAATTACAAATAAAAAGCCAAACAGATAGGAGAAAGAAATAAGGAGGTTCATCGCATCTGTCTCTTTCTGACTAACAATCACCAGAATATCTTTTCCAGTATTGTAAACCAAATGATTATAGCCGCCTATATTTTTAAAGCTAAATTCATTCTCTTCCTTTTTATCCTGGAAAATTTTATTACTAAGGCTATATTTATATTCCCCTGACTGAATAACCAATTCTCCATTCTTATATTTTGCATAAGAAAAATCATCCAGCCGGGTGGGTTTAAAAACAGAATTATCAATTAATAATTCAGGATATCCGAGCTGCTGGTATATTTGTTTTGAGTTCAGACTAATAAACAAGCCATTCATCAGTGTATCATTTTCTTTAGGAAAGAAAAATGAGCCCAAATAATTATCACCACCGCTCTGATTATCAATAAAGTAGAAATCTGACAAACCGACCATATTATTAGAGCTTTCAGCAAGGTTTTCAAAAAATAAAAAACAGGATGTCTCTGTTTCATCATCGACTAATAAACTAGACCCAGGATTGCAAAGAGTAATAGTTAAATCAAACTTTTCCCAATAGCCATCAAAAAACCTTGTTTCCAGATAATTAAATATTTCATCAATATCCTCATCGGTAAATACATCTACATTCATCAAACTCTTCAGACTGGCATTGTTGCTTATTTTAGGACCCATTTCTTCCAACAGCAGTTCAGCTACAGGATCCCTTTCTGTACTGAGGTTAACAGCAATAACTGTCCTTTCATCCTTCTCTTTCTCTTCCGAAATATCAACTATAATATAACTTGAATAAATACCAAACAGCAAAGAGAAAATCACAATGGATATATAAGGAAAGCCTGGAGTTAATTTGTAAATAACCAAACTAAAAATCACAAAAAAGGCAATACTATAAAAATCTAATTGTGGTATTAGAAATAATCGGATAATTAACAAAACAGGTAAAGTAATACCCAGGGGGATAATAAATAAATTTAAAGATTTCCTGATTTTTATTGAACTAATTAATTTATAAAGGAATAAACCAAAAGAAATAAATAAAAGTACTACAGAAAAATAACCTATAATGCTCAGATAATTAATATCCAGGATTTTATACGGCTCAAAAGAAAGATTTGAATTGAGAATGAGATTCTTAAACAGATAAACAATTATTGAAAAAAACAAAGAAGCTAAAATCATTCCTGCTGTATAATTGGAAATGTAAGCATATTTGCCCTTTACCCGGATAAATCTTTCTACATCAAAATCCTTATAAAAAACATAGGACAATAAAAAGATAAATGTTGAAATAATAAATAATTGTCCAAGTGATGAAAGTGTAGCCGATATAGCAAAATAATAAGGTGAGAACATTTCAATTTCAAATAATGCAGAGGGATACCTGAAATGGAAAATAAGGTAATTTACAAGGCTCAGAAATAATGCAAGGAAAACAACTAAATAATTTGGAGAGACCCGGTATTTAAAGCGTTTTACAAATACCCTTAGCAGAATTAACATAAAAATGATACCGGCCAGGTAAAAATACGCAGACAAAGTAAACTCTGAACCCAAACAATTTTCCTCAGGGTGAAATATCAATGAAAATAAGAATTCCCCTGTTGAGTCTAAAACAACTACCCCTGCTTCATCAGGGGTTGGATGAATATCTACACAGGTGGGAAGATGAAATTTATTTTGAAAACTATTATGCAAAAACCTGTTCTCATAAACATACTGATGTTTTAATAAGATTAATCCGGATAAATAATTTCCATCACCAAACTCTCTGCTAATTATCCGGTACCAACCATTCCCAAGAAAAGCAAATGATCTTGTAAGCTTCGACTCTGAGTACAAATTTGATACCTGAATACTTTTATCTGTCCAGAAACTTAATGTGTCTTTTTGATAAAACAGTATTTCTATCCCCTCCTTTCGAAGGGACTTGAAAACACTTTCTTCTTGAAAATTACCAGCATCCCCTCCTTCTAATGAAATCGAATTCTCCAGTTTATCCAGAGCAGTTGTAAGCTTTACTTCTTTCTTTTTCAAGACCTTCTGGAAATGATGAAGCTTTCTCTGGGAGCTTGTCAATACCTCTTTTTGCACATCAAGATATATGCCAACAGAAAATAGAACTACTGCAATTACTATTGTTAATCCGAGGAAGAAGTTTCGATTCAAATCAAAGTGTATTTAAAATCCGAAGATAAAAAATTATTAATTATAATTCAATGGAACATCAATTATGATGATAAGGCTCCCCTTTCATTATGGTAAATGCCCTGTATAATTGTTCCATAAAAATAAGCCGCACCATTTGATGTGAAAAAGTTAATTGTGATAAAGAGATCTTCAAATTGGCCCTGTTATAAATATCTTTTGAGAAACCATAAGGTCCGCCGACCACAAATACGAGATCTTTACCGGAAAGTGCCAAATGTCGCTCAATAAATTCTGCAAATTGAACAGATGAATATTCCCTGCCTTTTTCATCCAATAAAATTACAAAATCACTGGACACTATCTTTTTCATAATCAGCCCTCCCTCCTTGATTTTAAGCTCATCCTCACTCAGGCTCTTCTGCTTTTTAACAGCAGGAATAACTTCTATCTGGAAAGAAATATATCTTTTTAATCGTTTTTCATAAATGTTCATGCCCTCTGTGAGGTAAGGCATGTCCGTTTTCCCTAATAATAACAATTTGATTTTCACCAGTTTATTTTTTATTTTCATTAATTCGGCCAGATGGAACACACCATGAAATAATCATCTCTGGAGTTTTGATTTTTATTCTCATGGCTATTTCATATTTGATAAATTTCTATTCAAATTTAACAGAATTTAATAAGAAAATTGTACAAATCAGTCAGCATTGAAATCAAAGCAATAATACCTATTTTAAAACCTTATTTTCAACCATTTAGCTCTATTTTTGCAATAACAATTTATATTTATCAATATGCTTTCTGAAGCCCATATCGATTTTAATTGTTAAATTGCATCCAAATTTAATTGGTTTTCTTGCTTTTTTGCTATTATAAAACCGGATTATCTAAAGCAAATTGTTATGAAAAAGATGTTTTCATTTTTATTCATCATCCTGCTTGCAGTTTCTGCATATTCTCAGGAAAATGTTGAAATTCCAAGTGAAATAAGTATGGCTTTAAAATCAGGTGATGCAGCCCTACTTTCAAATTATCTGAATGATAATGTTGAAATGGTTATCCTTGATAAAGAAGGGATATATAATAAGGATCAGGCAGAAGTTATTCTTAATGATTTTTTCAAAAAAAACCCACCCAGAAGATTTTCATTACTGCATCAGGGAGGAAAAACCAAATCAAAATACGGAATAGGGAACCTGGATACAGCTGATCAGACTTTCCGGGTTTATTTTCTGTTAAAAGAGACCAACGGAAAGCAAATTATTCATCAACTTCGTATTGAAAAAGAGAATGGTTAATAAATTTGAAAAAGATCTGATCAAATTAGCCATTGCTGAAGACCTTGGGGATGGAGACCACACTTCCCTGGCCTGCATTCCTTCCTCCGCTGTCGGGAAAGCCCATCTGCTTATTAAGGATAATGGAATTTTAGCCGGTATCAGGGTTGCCAAAGAAGTGTTCAAACTAATTGATCCTGAGTTAAATCTCAATATTTATCTGGAAGATGGGCAACAAATAAAAAAAGGAGACATTGCCTTTGATGTGAAAGGAAGTTCCCGGTCAATACTTCAGGCAGAACGCCTTGTGCTTAATTTCATGCAAAGAATGAGTGGAATAGCCAGCATTACCAAAAGCTATGTAGATAAAATAAAAGACCTTGATACAGAAATACTGGATACCCGTAAAACAACCCCGGGCCTGAGGTATTTTGAAAAAGAGGCTGTAAGAATTGGTGGAGGGACAAATCACCGGACAGGCCTGTTTGATATGATCATGATAAAAGATAATCATGTGGATATGTCCGGGGGCATTGAAAAAGCAATTGACCGGGTCCAATTGTACTTCTCCGATAATAATATTAACCTAGCTGTTGAAGTGGAAGCCAGATCAATTTCAGATGTAAAAACAATTTTAAACCACGGCAACGTTGACCGGGTGATGCTTGACAATTTCAGCCTGGAGCAAACAATTGAGGCGATAATAATCATTCAAAAAAAAATAGAAACGGAATCGTCCGGAGGAATTACCATTGAAAATATAAGGGATTATGCCCTGTGCGGGGTTGATTTCATCTCTGTGGGAGCTTTAACCCACCAGATACTTAGTCTGGATATGAGTTTGAAAGCAATCTGATAAG
The DNA here is from genome assembly GCA_029935275.1 of Bacteroidales bacterium. Taxonomy (GTDB): domain Bacteria; phylum Bacteroidota; class Bacteroidia; order Bacteroidales; family VadinHA17; genus JANTGF01. Next base: position 7,002 of record JAOZKQ010000063.1, read on the forward strand.
TAATATCCTCATTCTAAGAAGGTGGCTTTGAATTGAACCCATTGGGCGTTTTGTCAGTTATGATAGTAGAATAATGGAATATTGGAATATTGGAATAATAGAATATTGGAAAGAAAAACTCAATTAACATTCCCTGCCTTCTTGTGCGTTGACAATTGCATGAGCAGGCAGGAATCTTTTCATTTATTTATGTTTAACAATAAGAACATAAGCACCATCAAAAAAGATGAATTTCTAATTTAGATTAACTTTAACCCTTTTACATCATAAATTATGAGCCTTGAAGAACAAATAATGGAGGAAATTAAAACGGCAATGAAAGCCAGGGACAAAGAAAGCCTGGAAGCTCTGCGTGCCGTTAAGTCAGCTTTGCTACTTGTAAAAACAGAAAAAGGGAGCCAGGAATTGAATGAGGCAGGAGAAATTGCCATTCTTCAAAAGCTGGTAAAACAGCGGAAAGACTCGGCTGAAATTTACATGAAACAGAAAAGGGATGACCTCTACCAAAAAGAAATAAAAGAAGCTGAAGTTATTGGCAAATTTCTCCCTGAACAGATGGGAACGGAAGAACTTGAGCAATCATTAAAAGCAATTATTGAAAGAACAGGAGCTTCTACAATGGCAGATATGGGAAAAGTTATGGGTGCTGCCAACAAACAACTTGCAGGCAAGGCAGATGGAAGAAGCATCGCTGAAACAGTAAAGAAACTTTTAAGCACTTAATTTTTTAGCTATATCCTGTGACTGCCAACACTCAGCAACAAGAAATACAAAAAAAATCTATTTTTAACCAGGTTAAACACTGGCTACTTACTGGCTCACCGCCTGGTTTCCAGGGCATTCCCTTAAGCTACGTTATTCATTTTTTCATTAAAGGATTTCAAAAAGGCTCGCTGGTCACACGGGCATCAGCCATTGCATTTAACATATTATTGGGGTTGCTTCCTTCAATGATCTTTTTATTTACATTGATTCCATTTATACCCATCCCTAATTTTCAGGCAGAGTTGCTTCTCCTGTTTGAAAGCCTACTTCCTGAAAATGTATTCTCCCTCCTGGAGAATACCCTCACCGAAGTTGTTACAGAAAAAAGGAATGGATTGCTCATCTTAATTTTTCTGGCCACTATCCTGTTCTCCACCAATGGTATCCATGCAGTAATCAATGCATTCAATGTATCTTCACATAAATTCGAAACCCGGACATGGATTTCACAAAGAATTACATCATTATTCCTTGTGTTCATTATTTTCCTGATGCTTTCTGTTGCTGTTTTTATCATGGTCGCAGGTCGCTTTTCACTGGATAAGATGGCAGAATTGGATATAATAAAATTAGATTCTACTTATTTTCTCTTTTCTACTGCAAAATGGTTTCTTTTTCTTATCCTTATTTTCTTTGCAATATCAACGCTCTATTACAAAATACCTGCCGAAGAAAAGGAATGGAGGTTTTTCTCTCCCGGAGCCATCATGGCCACCTTTCTGTTCCTGGTTTCTTCCATCGGATTTACAGCTTACGTAAATAACTTTGGTCAGTACAACAAACTATACGGCTCCATTGGTACAATTATGGTTATATTATTATGGCTGTATTTCAATTCAATAATCTTATTGGCCGGTTTTGAACTGAATGCAAGTATAAAGACTGCAAACAAAATAACAGGAGACCACGATATTAATACTGGCTAAATGGGAAATCCCAATCTTTTAAAATACAGAAAAGAATATAATGCAGGTTTTTTGGATGAAAAGAACCTGCCGGAGACCCCTGATGTATTGTTTGAACAATGGTTGAACCATGCCATAAATTCTGGTGCTGAAGAACCGCTGGCCATGAACCTGGCTACATCCACAACAGGAGGGAAACCTTCATCAAGAATTGTATTATTACGCGAATTCAATAAAAAAGGACTGGTATTTTATACAAACTATAAAAGCCGGAAAGGAAAAGAGATATTTAAAAACCATTATGCTGCAGTTAACTTTTTCTGGCCTTTACTGGAACGACAAATCCGGATTGAAGGTGAAATTATAAAAACAAAAAAACAAGACTCAGACCGGTATTTTAAGAGCCGGCCTGCTGAAAGCCAGATCAGTGCCATTATTTCGGAGCAAAGCAAACAAATCCCCTCCCGCCATTTTCTGGAAAAACAATTTCAGGATATAAAAACAAGCCTTTTTGAAAAAGATATCATGCGGCCTGAAAACTGGGGAGGCTATATTCTTATCCCTTCCCTATATGAATTCTGGCAGGGAAGGCCCCACCGGCTCAACGACAGAATTGTATATACTTTAGATAATGAAAATTGGGAGAAATGCCGGCTCGCACCTTAACTAGTCTTTGCAAGAAAACGTCAAATACTGCGTTACTCTCGTCTTGAAAACAGTCATTTACGAAAGTAAACTCCTTGGTTTTCAAGACTTCGAAAGCCTTGTCTTTGACGCCTTCTTATCAAAGACTTAAAAAAGAGGTGTTTTCTTGCAGGCACTAACTATAAGAATCTTTTTACTTT
>JAOZKQ010000064.1 GCA_029935275.1 Bacteroidales bacterium
ATAAAAAATAATAAAAATTCAGTATCTATGTATATTTCAGCTAATTGTTATGATTCACATAAAAATTAAACTTTTTCCATTTTTCCCTAATGTGCATTTATTTTAATGCATTTGTTTCGTTGCTATCCCGATGGCTATCGGGATTAAATAGTGTCTCTTAGAAAACGCCAATAACTACGTTACGCTCATCTCGAAAACAGTCATCCCGATTCATCGGGACTCCTTGATTTTCAAGATTTCGCAAGCACTTCGGCACACTCAGCGTAACACCTTGTTCTTGGCACTTTCTAAAAAGCCACTTAAAAATAGATAGTTTTTTTAGAAGCACTAAATAGGAAACTATGTTAGCAGGTTCAGACGCCTCTCATCTGCATCAAACTAAACGCATGAACCACGAAGTGCTCGACACAGTTAATTATTCAGGTTAAATGAATATGGAATTTTCAGTGTGAATTAAATTAAATTTAGTAAATTGAAGATTTAAAAAATATTATTAATCTGTCTCATTAAAATATCTAATTTATGAATAAGAACAATTTTTGTGTAATTATGGCAGGAGGTGTGGGGAGTAGGTTCTGGCCTTTGAGCAGAGCTTCGACACCTAAACAGTTTTTGGATGTTTTAGGCATAGGGAAAACTTTACTACAGCAGACATTTGACAGGTTTGCTAAAATTTGTCCTAAAGAGAATATTTTTATTGTATCCAACATTGAGTATAAAGATCTGATAAAAAAGCAATTGCCAGAGATGGATGATTTTCAGATCATGCTTGAACCGATGAGAAAAAATACGGCACCCTGCATTGCATATGCAAACTATAGAATTAAGCAGGTTAATGAAAATGCAAACATTATTGTGTCCCCATCTGATCATTTAATTCTGAAAGAAGATGAATTTACAGGAATTGTTCAGGACGGTCTGGATTTTGTTGAAAATAATAATGTATTACTCACATTAGGTATTAAGCCAAGCAGGCCGGAAACGGGGTATGGATATATTCAGGTTGTGAATAAAGATCTCAATGAAGGGAATCCTAATTTAAAAAAGGTAAAAACATTTACAGAGAAGCCTGATCTTAAGCTGGCAAAGGTATTTGTTAAAAGTGGCGAGTTTTACTGGAATTCCGGAATTTTTATCTGGTCATTAAAGTCAATCCAAAAAGCACTTGACCTGCATCTTTCTGCAATTTCCAGTTTATTTAATGAATTGGCAACGGGACTGGAACTACAAGAAGAAGATGAAGTTATTTTATCGGCTTATTCAGATGCTAAGAATATTTCAATTGACTATGGAGTTATGGAGAAAGCAGATAATGTTTTCGTTTTATGTGCTGATTTTGGTTGGTCGGACCTGGGTACATGGAGTTCTTTGTACGATCAATCAGTAAGGGATGAAAATCAAAATGCCTTGTTGGGTAAGCATATTATGACTTATGACACTAAAGATTGCCTGATTAGTGTTAAAAATGACAAACTGATAGTCCTCCAGGGTTTGGAAGAATACATTGTTGTAGATACGGATAATGCATTATTGGTTTGCAAAATGGGTGAGGAGCAAAAAATTAAGCAGATTGTTAATGATGTTAAAATCCGGAAGGGGAAGACATATATTTAACATGTAATTTTATTCTGTTTAATTTTCAATTCAGAGAGTGTTCAAAAATGAAAATAAAAAAACCGCTTAGTTTACTAAACGGTTTTTTTATTTTATATGAAAGAGCTTTAATTAATACTCCCAAAGATCTTGTTCAAAATCAAATATTACCTTTTTAATTCTTTCAGATTCAAGTAATGCATTCCGGCCAATTTCATAATCATTAATTTGACGGTTGTCGTAAACATTGGATTCAGCAAGAATATAGCCACTGAACCTTCTTTGTAAAAACATGTCATCGTATGAGATTCTTTTGGCATCATTATACCTGTTAAAAGCTTCATTATTCGCAAAAGACCTTCTGAAAGGGTCATATTTTATCCAGAATAACTTCCTTTTTTCAATGGCATTAGTTTCATTATTTACTGAAATTCTGATTGGGCAAATACCAAGTAATCTTACCTGAAGTGAGGAAAGTTTGCTGTCAAAATACCAAACTTCCTGAACGATATATTGCTTAACCTCACCAGATCTTACTTCATTTTCAGAAATTTCCCAAATTCCATTTCCACTACCATCCAAATCCGGAACCCACACTGAGTCAACGCCAGCACCAAACTTTTTATTTATTTCTGTTTGAGTTATTTGAACAGTCATGTCATCACCTTCATCAGCATCGTACGCAAATACATTCTCACCTGATTTAATAGTGTTAAGAATAACATCAATAAGACTATACCAGTCGCCCTGTGGACGTGTTGGATAATAAAGAGGCTGGTTTACTTTTTCCCTCAGGTCAATTAATCGCCATACTTTTTTTGCCCACATTACATCAGCTTCGCGCAAAGGGGGGTATGGAGCTGGTGTTCGTTGTCCAATTCCCTTTGTATAAATCCACTCTTCCCGTTGCTGGTCATTTTGCATACTTTGTGCCATTATATTTTGAGCAAGGCTACCAGTCAGCAAAAGTGCTACAGTTAAAATACTTATGATCTTTTTCATCTTATACTTCTTTAATCAATGAATTATTGAATTTTAAATACGATTGCACCATCCAGTCTAACTATTCTTCCATCAGGCCCCTTGGCTTTAATATCCTGAACAATTAACTGGTCATTTGGTCTAAGGCGACTGAATAATTTCTTTTGTTCTGATGTAAAAGTATTGCTGTTGGCATCACGGTCTATGATAAATCCTTTATCACTTATGGAAACCCTGAAGCTTGTAACTGTCCACCGGATATCGAAATCGAAGTTTTCCAAATCAGCTGCAACACCTCTCTGTGCTTTCAACACATTCAGTTTAATTAGCCCACCCTTTTTCCCGGCAATTTTAGCTATTGGTGGAGGAACAGGCTTAACCCTGAAAGTAACCGGTTTAAATGTTCTTTTTTGGCCATTTACTTCAGCAGTAACAGTAACATTAGCATTTCTTCCTGCAACTTTAGGTACTACAATGTAGCTACCTCTGAATTTTTTGGTTTTTCCCTTTTTAATGGTACCGTTTGATATGCTAACACTGATCTTACTTCCATCAACTCCTGGTACAGAAACATCAACAGGGTTCTGTACTCCCGTATAAAATACATTCATAGCGGTTGGTGAAACTACTACATTAGGTGCTACAACTGTATATTTTTGTTCAAATGGATAGGTTACCTCAGAGCCATCAGGAGCTTTTACAGTAATTAAACCTTTAAATGCTTTTTCTCCAAGTGATGAGGCCATAGCTGAAAAGTTTCCCATTCCATTATTATCAATTTTTAGTTGCTCGCCTTTACTGATCATCTTATAGCCGGTTGTACCATTAGCGTTTTTAACGGTTTTGTAGTTTCCTACAACAATTTTTGGCTTAGCAGTTGTATCCATTGCAGCAATAAATACTTTTGCATTATATTTACTGCCTTGCATAACATAATTCTGTCCCATTACCTGGGGAACCAGTTTATTTACACGAATATCTTCAGCTCCAATCTGGCTAAAAAAGAAATCCAGGGCATCAGCTTCAGCATTTCTTACGTCATTTTGAATTTTTGATAAGATAGTAATTACAGCAATCAAAGGAAGTGACTGGAAATTATGATTTTCCCAATTAACTTTTTTCCCATCCAATTCTTTAATATCAGCGGTATTCAGACTATTATTAACAGATTTGGTAATATTTGGATGTCCTTCGCCAATTGTGCTTAGAATAAATTCTCTGTATTCATCTATAAGAGCTTTAAGATCATATGCTTTTCCATCATTATTTGCTCCGACCATTACCTCAGAGGGAATGTTCATCTCATCAATCTTTTTTATCAACTCAGTATTTAGCTTACCATCTACAATTGCTTCGCTGTCTTCTCCCTCTGCTTTTGTAACAATCTCAATCTTTAGGCTTTGTAAATAATTATATAATTCATTGGATCGGTTTTGGACATCTTTTGCTTTTTTTACCCAAGGTTCGGATTTTTTGGGGTTAGCAATTGATTTGGCAGCAAAATCAGCATAAACTGATTCGTTTTTTTCCATGAAGTTTTCAGTTGTGTGAACCAGTCCTTCATCAACTCTTTTAAAAGCTTCTACTGCCTCCTTTGATACGTTTAGTGCTAACAGGGCTGTCAGTACCAAATACATCATACCAATCATCTTCTGTCTCGGAGTCTCTTTTCCGTGAGCCATAGTTTTTTATCTTTTTAAATAATTGTAAGTTTCTTATTTATTTAAATATTCTTAACTATTTATTCATCACATTCATTGCTGAAAGCATGTTGCCATAAATTGTGTTAAGAGCAGAAAGGTTATCGCTAAGTTTAGTTACTTCTTCTTTGTAACGTTTGGTGTTGGATGCAGAACTTTGCAGATCTTCCATCATATTTTGAAGTCCTTCATAAAGTACTTCTGTATTTTGTAAATGGTCATTAGTTCCTTGCAATTGCAATTCATAAGCAGCATTTAATGCAGACAGGTTTTTGTTTAAAGATTCCAGGTGATTTCCATATGATTTGCTACCATCTTCAATATGGGAGAAAGAATCAGATAAATTTTGATAATTTGAACCGGATTCCGAAATCAAATTAGCAGTTTTATCATAAGAGTCTGATAATTTATCTACAGATTGTTTTAGGTTTTCAGAAGAATCCACATAATGTTCTGTATGCGAATTTATAGTAGTTGCTGCTTTTTGAACACTATCAACATAGTTGTTTGTTGCAAAAGAAGCATCGGAAATATCATTCATTTTTTGGGCTGTATCTGAAAGTTTATCTAAACCTGCACCTAATTTTCTGAATAAATCTGGTGAAATTTCAGCATTTTCAAGTAGGTTGTCAAATTTTTCCAGAGCTGAGCTACTGCCACCTACCGGACGTTTGAAGCTATCCAGGTCATCCTCATCTGATAAGCCGGCAAGTTCCGGATAAACAAGAGTCCAGTCAACTTCTTCGTGGCTAGGTTCAAAAGCCGAAAAGAAGAAGATAACAGCTTCAGTTAGAAGTCCTATAGTAAGCATTAATCCTGCGAATTGCCAGTGCTGGATTTTAAAAAGTGCTCCAACAATTACAAGTGATGCTCCAAATCCATATAACTTGGACATAAATTTTTTCCATCCGCTAGTTTGTACAATTTCAGTAACATTCATAGTTTTAATTATTTATTTCAATTATTTTTTAGATAGATATTTTTAAAAAACTTATTGTAATCCCATGTATGATCTAACATTTCTAAAACCAATATATGATTTTGCTGAATCCTGATACTCAAATGAGCGAGTACTTGTTTGAAGGAAGTAAGCAACATCTTTCCATGATCCTCCACGGATAACCTTCCTTTTCATAATTGCCGGATCATCAGGAAGAGCATTATGTTGGTAATTAGGATTGATATCATGTGTGAAAATGTAAGAAGACTCATCGTAGGAACCTTTTGTCCACTCAGCAATATTTCCAGCCATATCATACAGTCCAAATTCATTTGGCTCATAAGATGCTACTTTATTTGAGAACAAGGAGCCATCATCTACATAACGACCACGTAAAGGTTTAAAGTTAGCAAGGAAGCAACCCTGATCGTTCCTTGTATATAATCCACCCCAGGGATACATTGAAAAATCAAGACCTCCTCTTGCAGCATGTTCCCACTCAGCTTCTGATGGTAATCTGAATTCCTGTACAAATGCTTCTCCTTGCTGGGCAAGAAATGTATTCAAATACTGAGTTCTCCAGACACTGAATGCATTCGCCTGTTTCCAGGTAACTCCAACTACAGGATAGTCATCAAATGAAGGATGCCAAAAGTACATAATTGCCTGGGGTTCATTGTAAGAGAAAGTAAAGTCCCTGATCCAGACAAGAGTGTCGGGGTAGCAATTTACTTCGTCACGTAATACAAAAGCGCTACGGTCTTTAATTTGTGATTTTTCACCTTTAAGATTATAAACCTGACCTTCGTATTGTTTTGTTTCAAAATTATAACGATTGGATTCTTTAGCTGCCTGCTTTAGGTCAATCCAAAAATATGAATATGTTAGTTTACGTGTATCGATTTGTTTTCTTCCAAAATATCTCTCCTCCACAGGATAATACATTTCTTCCATGATATCTGCAATTTCCGGATTATCACGGGTATCGATTTTTGTTTCCCAGTTAATTACCGGTGGATCATATTCATCACCATTTTCATCAACTTTAAAGAATCCTTCAATCTGCGCATCTCCAAGTTTATATCTGATAATGGAATCTCTTACATAATTTACAAACTGACGGTATTCATTGTTTGTAATTTCTGTTTCATCCATCCAAAAAGCATCAACTGTAACAGTTTTGCTGGTGGTATTCATGCTCCAGGCAACGTCCTGGTCACTGGGACCCATATTGAAACTCCCCTGAGGGATGAATAACATTCCATAAGGATCAGGCTCATACCATTTTTTTCTTCCCTGAACTCCAACAAGTTCTCCATTATAAGAGTTATCTCCACAGCTTGTGGCAAGAAAGGTTATAACTAATCCGATAATCCATATTTTTTTCATAAGTCCAAAAATTTTATCATGCAATAAGTGCAAGATTTAAAATATATTACAAGAATCTAATACTTTTATATTTTTTTGCTGTTCGGTCTCCAGCAACGCTAAAACAATAACTAATCAAAAATTCATGACTTCCGGAGGTGCCTTTAATTATATCAGAAGTTGGGAATTCATATGCGTAACCAAATCTCATACCATTAAATATTTGTAAACCTATTAAACCAACTACGGCAGATCCTGCTCTATAAGAAACGCCACCCCAGAATTTTTTATTGTACGTAACATTTGTATTAAAAGTTATAGCTGATGTTATTCCGTCTGAAACAAGCTGAACAGAAGGTATAATTTCGAATAGTGGATTTGGTAATTGAAAACTGTAACCAGAAGTTAAATAATAATTTCGTTTAATAAATGGTGTTCCTTTAGTATAACTAAGTTTAGGTTCATTTATATGGGTTGCTGAAATTCCAATATATAAGTTGTCAGTTTTATAATAAAGGCCAAAGCCCATATCAAAAACAAAAACACTTTCATCATTCTCCGGAATAAGGGGATCCCCTGAAGGTTGGTGATGATAATCATCTATTGGGATATACCATTCTGGTGAAAGTTTTTGATTTAAAAACCCGAAGCTGGCACCAATACCTAATTTACCCTGACCAATATCTGCCCTGTAGGCATAGCTGGCGGAAATACTCAGATTATCATTAAACCCTGCTTTATCATTAACAAGTGTTAAACCAACCCCACTACTTATACCAAATGGCTTAATGGGCGCATTTGCCTGGAAAACAGTAGATGACGGAGCACCTTCGAATCCCACCCATTGCTGACGATTGATTCCGGTAATGCAAATCATATCACTGCTTCCGGCGTACCCTGGGTTTATGGACATTTGGTTAAACATATAGTGACTAAATTGAGGATCTTGCTGTGTTATACCTGCTTTTGCAATTATTAATAATAGTGCTAATATTAAGGTTTGTTTTTTCATGATGCTTATTTTACCTCAACTCCAATAATAATCAATGTTCGAACGTAAAATAAGCAAAAATATTGTTGCTTTACAAATTTTAAAATATTCATCCGTTATAAAAATCCCGGTAACTTCTTTATACCTTAAGATAATTAAAAGGTTACTAAAATTTTTGAATTTTTTTTGGGATGCCTTAGTTTACTTTTTGATAAGCCCTCCACCATCTGTCTGGAATCTCTTGGTTACCAGCCTGTAGGTAGTCTTCATAAGCACATGAAATGAGATGCGGTTTATTCCTTACAGAGGGTATTTCAAGCCACCATCTATTGGTTTGTTCGCTCTTATAAAATACCAGGTTATGGCCAACTGAGTCAAGGTTTACAACAAATTTTGTAAAATTTTCAGAACCATCCGGTTTTTCCGACTTTTTTTGTAAGAAACCATCGATAAAATACCAAATAGCTTGTGCTGCTAAATGAGAAGTTTGATCACCAGGATCGAAGGAGGGATTAATTTCACTCAGAAGAAAAGCAGATAGCTGATCGCTCATTCCGCTGTATCGTGAAAGCTGACAAATTTCTTCCCCATAAAAGCCATTAGGTGATGGCTGAAAATTCCCAGGTGAATCAGCTTGTTTTATTGCGTTAAAATCAATACTTACAAAGTCTGCATCTCTAATAATAGGCTCAGCGGTTTTTATATTGTTACGAACCTGACCTAAACGATAACTATCAAAATAAAGGTTTTTTAATAGTTCCAGATCATTTTGGTCAGTAAAACATGCCTGATGCCCAATATTTGTATAATTAAATAGAAACCGGGTTTTATTTTTTAAAATTTCTTTAATATAATTCTCCGAATGAATTTCTTCTTTCATGGATTTTAAATCCAGTTTTGCATCTACAGTAACGAAACTAATTACTTTTTTTAAGTACTCATAGGCAAGTATAACACCATAGGATATATCCTGAGTACCTCCAATAATTACAGGAACTACATTATTTGAAAATAAATATGAAACAGTTTCACGTAAGCCAAAATAGGTGTCTTCCGGTTTGGAGCCTTGTTTAAGGTTTCCCAAATCAATAATTTTCAGGCTTTTCTTAAACTTATGTAATTTAAAAAGATTTTGGCGTATTTGATCAGGCGCTGAAGCACATCCCTTATTGCCAGAGTTTCTGTCTTCAGGTACACCCATCAGGGCAAGCCTGTAATCGGCAATATTTTGAATAGGATTATCAGGAGTATGGACATATATATTATGTCCGAACTCCATATTAGGCCTTAAAAAACTAATTTCAGGCTTTTCAATACCTACAGGGTCAAAAAAGTCATTCAGGTTCATTTAATACGAAAATTAAAAGTTACTTTTTTTTCCTGGTCTTTTTATTTTTTCCGCCTTCAGAAATTAATTTCATGCAATCCTCAATGCTTAGAGAAGCAGGATCTTTGCTTTTGGGTATTTTATAGTTCTTTTTCTGAAAAGAAATATAGGGTCCATATCTGCCATTTAAAATCTTAACCTCTTTATTTTCTTCAAACTGTTTTAAGATTTTATTTTTATCAGCTTCTCTTTTTGCCTGGATAATTTCAATACTTCGTTCTTTATTTACTGTAAGAGGGTCGTCAGTTTTTGCATTAAGTGAATAAAATTTCCCATCATGCCTTATGTATGGCCCAAACCGGCCAATTGCTACAATCAAATCATTGTCTTCAAAGGTCCCAATGGTTCTGGGTAGCTTAAACAGCTCAAGTGCTTCTTCCAGGCTGATGGTGTCTATTCTTTGTTCTTTACGGAGTCCGGCAAACTTAGGCTTATAATCTTCACGGGCTTTTCCAAGCTGAGCCAGGGGCCCATATCTGCCTACTTTAACAATAACTTCCTCACCGGAATTTGGGTCATTACCTAATACACGTTCGCCAGTTGTTTTTCCAACTA
>JAOZKQ010000406.1 GCA_029935275.1 Bacteroidales bacterium
GCTGGCTTAATGAAAACAATGTTATTGACATTGCCTTTGATAGCAAAGAAAATCTATATTTTCTTACACCAACCGGATTGAATAAAGTAAAATACATCACTCAAACCCTCGCTGATAAAACCAATAAAATACAGGATGATATCCGCAAATACCATATGCGTTTTGGTTGGGTCAATGAGATAAGATATCAAACACCGGGGGATATGAAAACCGCAAACTCTAAAGATAATGATAATGACGGATTGTGGACTTCACTATACCTTGGGAGTCAGGTATTCCGCTATGCAACAACAGGAGAAGAAATTGCAAAAAGATACGTTTGGGAGTCGTTCGAGTCTTTTGAACGTTTGCTTACAGTAAATCCATTAAAAGGGTTTCCTTCACGAACTTTCGAAAGACGAGGTATTATTTCCAACCATGATGCCTGGAGGCCTTCGCAGGAAGAAGAGTGGGACTGGAAAGGTACTACCAGCACAGATGAGTATATCGCCTACCTTTTTATCGCTTCAATCATGGATGAATTTATTGTTGAAACAGCGGAAGAAAAAGCAAGGGTTGCCAATTTCATCGACGCCATCATGACCCACATCATCGAAAACGATTATTATTTTGTCGATGTTGATGGAAAGCCAACACGTTGGGGGCGCTGGAATCCTGAATATGTAAATTGGTACCCACTGTATGTATCAGACAGGAAGTTGAACAGCGCACATTTGATTGCAGGTTTTCAACTGGCTTATGATCTGACCGGGAAGGAAATATATAAAAAAGAAGCATTCAAAATGATGGACGAATATGGATATCTGGAAAATATTATGGCCCCAATGAAAGAGATGAGGAAGACCTTGGATTATGTGCATATGGGTGACGTAATGGGTGATTCATGGAATCATTCGGATGATGAGATGTCGTTTATTACTTACTGGGTATTATATCATCATGCATTCAATAATGATTTGAAACAAAAATATGTAGAAGTCATCCGTGAGCATTGGGAGATGGAGCGACCGGAAAAAGATGGTCTATGGGAAATGCTAACCTACGGAACCAGCGGAGACATCGACCTGGAATCAATAGTATTTTTTCTTAGAGAATTCAACATCGATTTGGACCGGTATTCAACAAAAAACTCCCATCGAAAGGACCTTGAATTCATACCGGAAAATTACCGGGGACAGACAACAAAAGAATTGCTTTATCCAGGAGAACGAGAGATGCACCGTCATAATACAAATCCGTTTTCATTGGATCAGGGAGGTAGCCAACGAAGTAGATTGGCCGGTGATGAATATTTATTACCTTATTGGATGGCGAGATATTTTAAGGTGATTGAGTAGAGTTTATCCACAAGAGCTGACTTCTTCCCCTAAAAGTGAGGGCAGATTGTTATGCCTGACATGATAATTTGAAATTTGAAATGAGTGTATTTTAGATTTCCAGAAATAGGGGAAACACCCTTGATGGTTCATCTTTTGTTAAATATTAATTCAATTATGCAATGACTATGAGATATTTTATAATATTCTTTCTGTTGGCTTTGTTGGTTTCCTGCACAAACCAGAATAAACCGGGTGAAAAACTAAAATCAAAAAATACAAATTCTTATATTGATGTACCTTTTGAACAGGAATATCATGATGGATATATTGTTGATGAAAAAATTACGGATGCCAATATGGTAAGGGCCATTCAACCTGACAATGATAATAATATCTGGATAGCTAGCAAAAATGGCATTTATTTGAAAAACCATGATAGTCGTCAATGGAAACTAATGATTACAGGCTCAGCTCAGGGGCCTGCATATGACGTAAAAATAGATTCCCGGGGTATTGTCTGGATTGCTGCCTGGGATGGCATTTACAGTAACAAACCCGGGGAAATTTTAAAAATTGAAGGACCCAAACCACCTATTGCAAAAATAGCTATTGCAAATGAAGGTGTCTATGCATTGGGGCCATATGGGATATGGTTGTATCAGAATGGCGAATGGAAACAGAAAAACTATTCCACAGCCAGAAGTATGCGTGCTGCTGTATCAGACGGAAAAGGAGGACTATGGATCGGAACTGATGTAGGCCTGTATCATTGTAATGATGAAAAAACAAGTGTGTTCCAGGATCAAAACGAGTTAATAAGTGCTTATGTAAGTGGATTGGATTTTAGTGATAAGGGAGAATTATGGGTTGGTTGTCTGGGGGGTGTTACAATCCAAAATGGAGACAGGGAAATTGGTAAAAAATTACCTGAAGATGGAATCACAAATGCATGGGTCAATGTTGTTAAAAAATCACCGGATGGAACTATGTGGATTGGCACAGACTATGGTATTACCAGGTTTACTCCGGGTAAAAAAGAATATTCAGTCCGATTAAGCAAACGCTGGCTTATGTCAAATGAAGTCAGGGATATAGCATTTGATAAAGAAGGAAATGCATGGATAGCTACTGCCAGGGGGGTAAGTGCAATAAAAAAAAGAGAAATGACACTGGCACAAAAAGCAGATTTCTTCTATCAGAAACTAATACAGCGCCATGTTAGAGAACCATGGATTGTCAACAGGTTTCGATTAACTACTCCTGGTGATACTACCACCCTAGTCCAGAATGACGATGATAACGATGGTGAATATACATCCATGTATCTGGCAATGGAGTCATTCCGCTATGCAGTTACAAAAAAGCCGGAAGCTAAAGAGAGAGCAAAAAAAGCATTTGATTTTCTTCACTACTTACGGGAAGTAACGGAAATCGATGGCTTTTTTGCCCGAACAATAATCCCTGTTTCCTGGGAGAAAGCTCATGACATGAACCGAACTTACACACCTCAGCAATTAGCTGAGGAAGTCATCAATAATCCAAGGCAAAAACCGGTGCAAACTCGTTGGCATTTATC
>JAOZKQ010000065.1 GCA_029935275.1 Bacteroidales bacterium
CCGGGCGTTCATTCATTATATCAATATCAAATACTTTAAGTTTACTTTTCTGTTATGATTCCATCTTCCCGGTGGCGGAATTGCCTCCCCTCAACCTGGCCCCTCACTAAAATTGTCCACCGGACAATTTCTTGACGTTTAGTCCTGCCACCCGGGCGTCCATTCATTATATCAATATCAAATACTTTAAGTTTACTTTTCTGTTATGATAACATCTTCCCGGTGGCGGAATTGCCATCCCTTCAATCCGGCTCCTCACTAAAATTGTCCACTGGACAATTTCTTTACGTTCAGCCCTGCCACCCGGGCGTTTATTCTTAAAGTCTAAAAAAGCCACCGTTTGGCGGCTTTTTATTGAGCGAAAAACGGGACTCGAACCCGCGACCCCGACCTTGGCAAGGTCGTGCTCTACCAACTGAGCTATTTTCGCGTTTATAATTTGTGAATGCAAAAGTACTACTTTTTAATTAAATCGAAAAAAATAAATGAAAAATAGGAATACTAATTTGTATTTTTTATTTAAAACTTACTTTCCAAGGTGTTTTTTAATCCCATTAAGCTTATTTAAAGCCTCTATAGGAGTCAGGTGATTAATATCAATATTTAGTAGTTCATCCCTGATTTGCTGTAAAACAGGATCGTCCAATTGGAAAAAGCTTAATTGAAGTCCTTCCCTGTGGTCAGCCAGTCCTGAAACAGGCTTGGAAGGGCCCTGTTTACTTTGTGTTTGTTCAAGGTCCTTTAATATTTCTCCGGCTCTTTTGACCACACTTTTTGGCATACCTGCCATACGTGCTACATGAATACCAAAGCTGTGTTCACTTCCTCCCCTGGCTAACTTCCGGATAAATAAGATTTGGTCTTTTAGTTCTTTAATGGAGACATGGTAGTTCTTTACACGGGAAAAGGATTTTTCCATTTCATTGAGTTCATGATAATGCGTTGCAAAAAGCGTTTTAGCCTTCCCTTGCAGATTTTCATGTATATATTCTACCATAGCCCAGGCAATGGATATACCATCGTAGGTGCTGGTTCCCCTTCCGATCTCATCCAGCAGAACAAGGCTTCGGGACGAAAGATTATTCAGGATACTGGCTGCTTCGTTCATCTCAACCATAAATGTAGATTCTCCCAATGAAATATTATCAGAAGCTCCCACACGTGTAAAAATCTTATCCACTGTACCTAGTTGGGCTGATTTTGCCGGAACAAATGATCCGATCTGGGCTAATAAAACAATAAGTGCTGTTTGTCGTAATAATGCCGATTTCCCTGACATATTAGGCCCGGTTAAAATAATGATTTGCTGTTTTTCACTATCCAGGTAAACATCATTTGGTATATATTTCTCATCCAAAGGAAGTTGTTGTTCTATTACAGGATGCCTCCCCTGTTTGATATTTATCACTTCAGAGTCATTAATATCAGGCCTTACATATTTATTTCGCCTGGCGACCAAAGCAAAGGAATTCAGGCAATCAAGCTTAGATACCAGGGCTGCATTTTTTTGGATTGCCGGGATAAAAGCTGCAAGATCTTGTATCAGCTTATTAAAAAGATCACTCTCCAGCTTCAGGATTTTTTCTTCAGCACCCAGAATTTTACTTTCATATTCTTTTAGCTCCTCCGTAATATATCTTTCTGCACTAACCAGTGTTTGTTTTCTTATCCATTCAGGAGGAACTTTGTCCTTGTGTGTATTTCTTACTTCAATATAATAACCAAAAACATTATTGAATCCAATTTTTAAGGAAGGGATCTGGGCTCGTTCACTTTCTCTTTGTTGAATTTGTACCAGGTAATCTTTTCCGGAATAGAGAATATTTCTTAATTCATCCAGTTCTTTAGAAGTTCCTGAGGCTATGGCCATTCCTTTATTAATCTGATTGGGAGGGTCATCTACTAATTCCAGATTGATTTTTTCCCTGATCTCAGTGCAGGGGTCTAGCAGTTGAGCAATATTCTTCAATGGCTCCTGCCCGGATGATTCACAAATCTTTATTATCGGATCAAGGGCGTATAGAGCATTTTTTACATGCCACATTTCTCTGGGATTGATTCGTCCAACAGCAACTTTTGATATCAGTCGCTCAATATCACCAATCCCCCTGATCTGTTCTTCTATTTCCTCCCTGACAGCAGAATGCTGTGTAAAATAAGCAACAATATCATGTCGCTCATTAATGCTTTTTATCTCTTTTAAGGGCATGGCTATCCACCTTTTCATCAGCCTTGAACCCATGGGTGAAACGGTTTGGTCCATTACATCCACCATGGTTTTTGCACCTTCATTCAGTGATTTAAACAATTCAAGATTCCGGATTGTAAATTTATCAAGCCATATATATCTGTTCCCTTCAATTCTTGAAAGAGAGGTGATGTGCTGAATCCTTGTGTGCTCCGTCAGGTCAAGGTATTGAAGGACTGCTCCGGATGCAATGATGCCATATTTATAATCCTGTACTCCAAAACCTTTTAACGAACTTGTCTTAAAATGTTTGAGTAAGCGGTCATTGGCAGTATCTTCACTAAAAACCCAATCATCCAGTTTAAAGGTAAGGAATTTTGAACCAAATAGCTCTGTGAAAATTTGTTGCTTTGATTTTTCAATTAACACTTCTTTTGGCTGAAAACTACCAAGTAACTGATCAATATAATCATAACTTCCTTCAGCCGTTAAAAATTCACCGGTGGAAATATCCAGGAAGGAAAGCCCTACAATCTTATGCTCAATATGGACAGCAGCAAGGAAATTATTTTCCTTATGTTCAAGAACATTATCATTTAATGATACACCCGGAGTAACCAGCTCGGTAATTCCCCGTTTTACAATTTTCTTGGTAAGTTTGGGATCTTCAAGCTGCTCACATATAGCTACCCGTTGGCCTGCCCTTACCAGTTTAGGGAGGTATTTATCTACAGCATGATGTGGAAATCCTGCCAGTTCAACAAAAGATGCGGCTCCGTTTGCCCTTCTGGTAAGGGTTATTCCCAGAATTTCAGCAGCTTTTATGGCATCTTCACCAAAAGTTTCATAAAAGTCACCCACCCGGAACAAAAGTATAGCATCCGGGTGCTTAGCCTTGATGCTATTGTACTGCTTCATTAAAGGTGTTTCAACCGGAATTGATTTTTTTGTCAAAATAGAATGTAATATATAATTATTATTTAGAGGTTCCCTTTACCTGATTCCGCACAAAAGTAGTAATACTTAATTGCAGGGGAAAGCATTCGTTCTATTTTCTATAAACATAGAATAAACAATTTTTTATGTTTAAGAACTTGTTTTTTGTGTATCAAAATTATTTTTAATACGTAAAAATAATTATAATTTAGGCCCCTTGAAATACAACTGATAACTTAAAATAATCTTACTAATGAAGAAAGTCCTAATTCTTGGTGCAGGCCTTGTTTCCAGGCCAATTATCACTTTTTTACTTGATCATCATTTTGCAGTTACTGTTACTTCACTAAATAAACAGGATGCCGAATCTATGGTAAAAGGCTATCCTAATGGTACTGCAGAAGAATGGATCTCAGAAGATAAGGCTAAGCTTGAGGAGATGGTGAAAAAGCATGATCTTGTGGTGAGTTTGCTGCCTTATACTTTTCATATATTAGTGGCTGATTTTTGTATTCTATATAAAAAACACATGCTTACTGCTTCCTATATTGTTCCGGAAATGCAGGCCTTAAATGAAAAGGCAAAAGAGGCTGGGATTATTATTTTAAATGAACTTGGATTTGATCCGGGACTTGACCATATGTCAGCTATGAGGGTTATTGATAAGGCACATGCAGATGGTGGAAAAGTTATTGGGTTTTACTCATTTGGAGGTGCCTTGCCTGCACCGGAATTTTCGGATAATCCTTTCCGGTATAAGTTTAGCTGGAGCCCTAAAGGAGTTTTAATGGCTGGCAATAGTGATGGTAAATACCTAAGGGGAGGTAAAGAAGTTTTTGTTCCTGCGAAAGACCTGTTTAAGGATCTTTTTTATATTGATTTTCCCGGAGTAGGGGAACTTGTGGCTTACCCTAACAGGGATTCTATTGAGTACATTTTTATATACAGCATTCCTGAAGTACAAACAATTTGCAGGGCTACGCTTCGATATCCTGGTTGGTGCAGAACCATGGATGTAATAAAAGCACTTGATCTTACTTCTTATGATAAGATAGACCTTAATGGTTTAACATATGCGGATTTGATGGCAGGCCTAATTCATGCTCCGGATTCAGATAATATCAGGGAGAAAGTTGCAGGGTACTTAAAGATGAATAAAGATAATTATGCACTGGAAGCAATGGAATGGCTGGGCCTTTTTGATAAAAAACAATTAAAGAAAGGTTTGAATTCTACTTTTGATGTCACAGCAGACTTGATGATCAGTAAAATGCAGCTTGGCAGGAATGAAAAGGATATGGTTGTTATGGAACATGATTTTCTAATAGTTTATAATGATGGTAGGAGAGAGGTGATACGATCCAGGATGCTTGATTTCGGATCTCCTGAAAAAGACACCTCCATTGCCAGGACTGTAGCCCTGCCTGCAGCCATTGGTGTAAAGCAAATTCTTGAAAATAAAATCTTACTTACTGGTGTTCACAGGCCTGTTCATCCTGAAATTTATAACCCCATACTCAATGAATTGGAAAAGATCGGGATTCGTATAGTTGAAGAACGGGGCTTGCCTGAAAGTGAACTTCCTTTTGCATAACTCCGGAATTGGATTTTATGGCAAAACCTGAGTAAATTATGGTTGAGGGCATATATATTAATTTTTGCCGAATAAAATTTCAGATTATAAGGGGAATAAAGAAAACAATATTTATCTTTATTTTTGAAAAAAATATATTGGGCATAAGGTATCGGTATAATATTTGTTACTAGTGTCAGGTAAAGTCTTTATATATAATGCAAAAGTCCTTTTTGAAATATATTATCATTGTTCTTATCGCTATGACTTATGGCTGTAAAACACAGGAGCCATTGATATCTCAGGGTCAGAATTTGTCTTATCTTTATAATCCAGGGTCAACATCCCTCCACCCCAGGTTTATGATCTATCATAGCAATTCAACCACAACAAACCTGATGGTGAAAGTTTATCCGGTTGAGCTTCTCTTTAACCAGGCAAATGCCGAAGGTAAGTATCAGGCCTGGTTAAGTATTCGTTACCGTTCATTTGAATTGGGTAAAACCCGAATGCTGGTTGATTCTTCATCTTTGGAATTTCCTTTGCAACTGGAGGGCTTGAAGAAGGAATTTGTCACCAATATTAACCTAAAGACCCAGCCAGATAAAAAGTACCTGGTTGAGGTGGTTGTCATGGATCGTTTAAGAAAAACTGCCGTTCAAACTTTTTTATCGGTTGATCGTAGTTCGGAAATAAATTCCCAGAACTTCATGATATTACATCATAAAACGAGAAGTGTTATTTTTAATCCTGTTGTAGATAGCAATATGATTTTTGATGTGTATTTTCCCAAAAAAACGATGGATACATTATATGTTAAATATTATGAACCGGATAGCAGGACTCCATATCCTCCGAATCTTTTACTTTCCTCTCCGGTTAAATTGAGTGATCCGGATAGCATCTGGATCATGCCATATTGGGATACAGAAGGAATACGAATTAATGAAAAGGGAGTATATCAATTCTCCATTGGTGAGGAGGATGAAACTGGTTGCAATATTTTTTATTTTGGACAGTATTATCCTTCGGTAAAAACACCAGAGCAAATGATTGAACCCCTGACTTATTTACTATCTGATAAAGAGATGGATGACATGAATAGTCAGGCTGATAAAAAACTTGCTGTAGATAATTTTTGGCTGGGGGCCTCTGATAATATTGACAGGGCCAAGGAACAAATCAGGATTTATTACAATAGGGTTTTGTATGCAAATTATTACTTTACTTCTTTTAAGGAAGGTTGGCGAACTGATCGTGGAATGATCTATGTCATTTATGGGCCACCAACTGGCTTGTATAAAACACCTACAGAAGAAAAGTGGGTTTATGGTAATGAAAAAAGTACACAAAAGATCTCATTTACTTTCAAAAAGGTTGATAGCCCGTTTTCCTATAATATATACAGGCTTTCAAGAAGTGCAGACCTGAATTCAAGATGGGTGCAGGCTATCAGGTCCTGGAGACAGGGAAATATTTTTATTGTAGGTAATGACTAACACTTGAGCAATGGGGGAAGAAAAGAAACAGGAGCTGCTATATGGAATGCATTCTGTTATGGAAGCATTATTGCAAGGCAAGGAATTGGATAAGGTTTTTATCAGGAAAGGCTTGCAAAATGAACGCAGCAGGGAACTTATTAAGCTTCTGAGAGACAGAGATATTCCTTTTCAATTTGTTCCTCATGAAAAACTTCAGAAAGTTACCAGGAAAAATCATCAGGGTGTAATTGCCATGGGGTCTCTAATTGAATATGGAAACCTGGATGCGATTATCCCCGGCTTATTTGAGCAGGGGAAAGTTCCTTTTGTGTTGATTCTGGATGGAATTACTGATGTGAGAAACATGGGAGCAATAGCAAGAACTGCAGAATGTGTGGGTGCAAATGTTTTGTTATTGCCAATGAAAGGCTCAGCTCAAATAAATGGAGATGCTATTAAAACATCCTCGGGAGCCTTGTTAAATCTAAATGTTTGCCGGACAGAAAAACTCTTAGATGCTGTACGTTATCTGAAAAATTCCGGTTTGAAAATTATTTCTGCCAGTGAGAAAGCATCACAGACTTATTTTTCAGCAGATCTTAATGGCCCGGTAGCCCTTATTATAGGTTCGGAAGAAAAAGGAATCTCAACAGAATTGATTGCCCTCTCTGATATTCATGTGAAAATACCCGTTTTAGGTAAGGTGGGTTCTTTAAATGCTTCAGCTGCCGGTGCCGTAATGATGTATGAAATCCTCAGGCAAAGGATCAACAATATAATAGGGCATGTTTCACCTCTGTAGTGAGGCTAATGCAGTAGTTATTTTTGAAATTAACCTAAACTGGGTAAACCAGAAAAGATAAATCTCAAATCCAAACGGGTTTTGGATTTTAAACATTGCAATTTGTTAGTTTTTTTGATTATTGATTATTGATTATTGTGAATTGTTATTTGTGATTTCTGCAAAAAATAACAGAAAATTCAAGTTAAGGTACTAGAATTTAAACTTTGTTCTGACTCTATGAATACATAAATTTTGCAAATACCAGATAAAAGGTTCCCAGAATATTTACCAGATAATTTAAAAGTAAGGGATATTGAAACTTCTTATCCTGTATGTTGTCAAATAAAATATAGATGAAAGTTAAGAATACCCCTATTGCCCACATTAATAAAAATGACCAGGAAAAACTCTCCACATCATGAGTCCTCCAGGTTAAGACAACCTGGGGGAAAACGCCTATACTGAGTAAAATATTCCCAAACCATCCCAGGCTGGTTATGAATTTTTTTATTTGCTGCTTTTGCATATCAATAGATAATAAACCTGAATATCAGAATAGAATTAATTTTTGGTTAATGCTAAAATATCATGCCCAGTGGGGTTTTGGAATACCCTTAATTCAAATTCAGGTAATACCGCTAATATATGATCAAAAATATCAGATTGAATAGCCTCATAATTAGCCCATTCCTGATCTTTGCTGAAAACATAGATCTCCAGTGGTATCCCTTTTTCATTGGGTTGAAGCTGACGGACAAGAAAGGTCATATCATCGTGTATTAAAGTATGTACCTTTAAATATTCTTCAATATATTTCCTGAAAGTACCCAAATTCGTCATCCTTCTTCCATTTACCAGAACAGATGGGTCAATATTGTGGCTTTCATTATACTTGCTTATTTCTTTCTCCATATTTTGGATATAGTCCCGGAGTAATTGGATCTTATTGAATTTTTTAATCATCCCGGTGGAACAAAATTTTGCACTGGTCATATCTATATTAATCGATCGCTTTATTCTTCTGCCACCTGATTCTTCCATCCCTCTCCAGTTTTGGAATGACTCGGATACCAATGCATAGGTGGGAATGGTACTTATGGTTTTGTCCCAGTTCTGAACTTTAACCGTATTGAGATTAATCTCCAGTACAACTCCATCAGCGTTCCTTCCCGGCATAGAGATCCAGTCTCCGGGATTTACCATATTGTTCATTGAAACCTGAATACTGGCAACAAAACCTAAAATAGTGTCTTTAAAAACCAACATTAAAACGGCAGCAAAAGTTCCGAGACCCAGGAATAACCTTGACAGTTCCTTATTAAAAAGAATAGAGACAAGCATCATTACCCCTATGAAAATTACTAATATCTGTACCACCTGTACATATCCTTTGATATGCCGGGTCTTTGAGATTGCTTGCATATTATAAATGCTGTAGAAGGAAAGAATGACCGAGTTTATTACAAGCATAATCACGATCACAATATAAAAGTAGGAGGCTTTGGTGACAATGTCGATCCATTTCTCATAATCCTTAAAAACCAGATTAATGAAAGCTAAAACAATGAAAGCAGGAACAATATTAGCAAGTTTTACAAAAACTTTCTGCTCAACAAACGCATCATCCCAGGTGAATTTTGTTTTTAGCAATGCCCTGTGAATTATCTTCGTTATTATTTTTTTAGCAATGAGATAAGAAAGGTAGCTTATAATCAGGAGAAAAATTCCCAATATCATTGTTTTGGAAAAAATGGCCATATGCTCTGAAAAACCATTTGACATAAGCCATTCAACTAATTTTGTATCCATTTTGGTTTCTTATTGGTTTGAACCAACAAATTTAATAGGATATTGCTTTAATCCCAATAAGATGAAAATGATTTTGAATTTTTATAGCAGAAATGTGCATAACAAAAAATCCGGAATAGCTTTCTATTCCGGATTTAATTTCAGATTAAGAAGTTGACTTCCTAATCTATTCGTCTTTATTGTTTAATTTTCTTGCCAGAAAAAAATACAATACCAGGCTGATCCCGGCGAAAAGGAAAATCATTGAAGGATAGGCTACTTCTTCACCAATTGAAGTGGTAGATCCCAGAATTGCTGCAACAATAACTCCAAGACCAATCCCAATTGCGAGCATTCCAACTGAAAGTGCAAAATTTTTCCAGCTGAGTTTTTTTCCTGAATTAAACATTTTGGCATCGGCACCTTTTTCGATTAGTGCCATTCTTTCTTTATTCCGGGTTGAAAGAAATAAATAAACAATTCCGAACCCGGTTGCAAATACAATTAACGGAACTAAGATGTCTTCTAACATGATTTTAATTTTTTAGTTAAACATGCCTTTTTGACGACATACTTATTAAATGGTTGCACTTTTTTCAAATCTTTTATTAATTTTAATCTCCAGAATTAAATTTTTTTGTGATTTTTGCAACCATGAGGATTTTGAAGCGTCTTATTTATGATGGTTAATGAAACGGATAACTATTTGGTGG
>JAOZKQ010000407.1 GCA_029935275.1 Bacteroidales bacterium
TTTTAATATTTTAATAAATGGCAAAAGTTAAAGGTACTATAGTTGTTGACGAAGAGGTGTGTAAAGGTTGTGAAATTTGTGTGATTTCATGCCCAACCCATGTGATTTCTATGTCAACAGAAGTAAATAGTAAAGGTTATCATTATGCATATTTGAATGATGCTGATGGATGTACGGGTTGTACAAATTGTGCAGTGGTTTGTCCGGACGGAGTAATTACTGTTTACAGGGTAAAAGTTTCATAATATTTTTAATTATCTAGTTAAAATGGCAGAAGAATATCAATTAATGAAGGGTAATGAGGCCATTGCTGAGGCTGCTATCAGAGCAGGTACCGATGGCTATTTTGGTTATCCCATTACTCCTCAAAGTGAAGTAATGGAATACCTTACCGCTGCAAGACCTCATGAAACGACTGGTATGGTTGTTTTGCAGGCCGAAAGTGAGGTGGCTTCTATAAATATGCTTTATGGTGGAGCAGGGGCCGGAAAAAAAGTTATGACCTCTTCCTCCAGTCCAGGGATTAGCCTGATGCAGGAAGGTATTTCTTATATTGCTGGGTCTGAGCTACCCTGTCTGATTGTGAATGTGGCACGGGGAGGTCCGGGTCTGGGAACTATTCAGCCCGGTCAGGCTGATTATTTTCAGTCAACTAAAGGTGGCGGTCATGGTGACTATAGTTTGATTGTATTAGCTCCTGCATCAGTTCAGGAGATGGCTGATTTCGTTAGCTTATCATTTGACCTTGCTTTTAAATATCGAAATCCGGTAATGATCCTTTCTGACGGCGCAATTGGACAAATGATGGAAAAAGTAAAGTTTAAGGAACAGGTTCCACGAATGACTGAATTTCCTGATTGGGCCACAACAGGAAAGACACCGGATAGAGAAAGAAATATTATTACATCCCTGGATCTGGACCCTGCCAGACATGAAAGGTTTAATGAAAAACTTCAAAAGAAGTACCGTGAGGTTGAGAAGAATGAAGTGAGGTATGAAGAGTTTATGTGCGATGATGCTGATTATGTTTTTGTTGCCTATGGGACCAGTGCCCGTATTTGTCAGAAGTCTGTTGAGCTGGCAAGGAATGAAGGCATAAAAGCAGGTTTGTTCCGACCCATTAGCCTGTGGCCGTACCCATATAAGGAGCTTGATGCTCTTACCTCTCATGTAAAGGGGATGCTTTCAGTAGAAATGAGTAGCGGGCAAATGGTTGAAGATGTTAGGTTAGCAGTTCATGATAATATTAAAGTTGGCCATTATGGCCGCATGGGAGGGATTATCCCAACACCGGATGAGATTGTAGAGGCTTTAAAAAAGCAAATAATAGGAGGATAAATTATGGCAGGTAATGTACTCAATAAAGAAATGATCAAGCCAGAGAACCTGGTATATAAGAAAACAAAGGTACTGACAGATAATGTTATGCACTATTGTCCTGGTTGTGGCCATGGAACGGCCCATCGGGTAATTGCAGAGATTATTGAAGAACTGGATATACAGTCGGAAGTAATTGGTGTTGCCCCGGTAGGTTGTTCAGTATTTATGTATAATTATATGGATTTTGATATGCAGGAGGCAGCTCATGGACGAGCTCCTGCTGTGGCCACAGGTATTAAGAGGTTATGGCCGGATAAATATGTATTTTCTTATCAGGGTGACGGTGACCTTGCAGCAATTGGAACGGCAGAAACTATACATGCATGTAACCGGGGTGAGAACATTATTATGTTTTTTATTAATAATGGTATTTATGGTATGACCGGAGGTCAAATGGCACCAACTACCCTTGAAGGAATGAAGTCCTCAACTACTCCATATGGGCGGGACTGGATGCAAATGGGACACCCTCTGAAAATCACCGAACTTGTTGCTAATCTTCCTGGAACATACTATGTTACACGACAGGCCGTACATACACCAGCCTATGTCAGGAAACTAAAAAGAGCTGTAAGAAAGGCTTTTGAGTATCAGCCAAGGAATAAGGGTGTTTCTTTTATTGAGGTTGTGTCAAATTGCAATTCAGGCTGGAAAATGACACCTCTCCAATCCCTTAAATGGATGGATGAAAATATGCTTGATTTTTATCAGCTGGGAGACATTAAACTGCCTGAAGAGTGATTGAAAGTGATTATTAAAGGTGGAAAATTAAGAAAAATGTAAATTTGTTAAAATGACTGAAGAAATAATTATTGCTGGTTTTGGAGGACAGGGAGTTCTCTCAATGGGAAAAATTCTTTGTTATTCTGGTGTTATGCAAGATATGGAGGTGAGTTGGATGCCCTCCTATGGCCCTGAGATGAGAGGTGGAACTGCAAATGTAACAGTGATTCTGAGTGATAATAGAATTAGTTCTCCAATTTTAAATTCATTTGATTCTGCCATTATTCTGAATCAACAATCAATGGATAAATTTGAATCAGCAGTTAAGCCGGGAGGTACATTAATTTATGATGGTAATGGTATCAGCCGGCATCCGGAGAGAAAAGATATTAATATTTACAGGGCCGATGCAGCAGCAGAATCCGTAAAAATGGAATCAGCCAGAACATTTAATATGATTATACTTGGCGCTTTTCTTAAAGTCAAACCAGTGGTTGATATTGATAATGTAGTTAAGGGATTAAAAAAATCCTTACCGGAAAGATACCATCATTTAATTCCTTTGAATGAAAAAGCACTTGAACGGGGAGGGCAAATCATTCAGCACATTCAGGTTATATAAAATGTAGGATTTAAAAAGTTTGGGATGAAATGAAGAAAAATAAAGTTAGTCTCAGGCACTGACTGATCTTGGAATTCTTGCCTTTTCTACCAATTATTAATACTATTCAATTGACATAGAAAATAAGGAGTCTTCATCGCCTCTTTCTTCTGA
>JAOZKQ010000408.1 GCA_029935275.1 Bacteroidales bacterium
TAGCATTGCCCCTTGACTGGAAGAATGGAGAAAAAGTAATCGTTCCACCACCTAAAACTTTAGATGAAATGCAGGACAGGCTAAATGATACAGAAAATGAAAAAATTGATTTCTACCTTATAAAAAAAGAGTTGAAATAAACCAATTTAGAAACAATAATGCAACAAGGGGATTTACATAAATCCCCTTGTTGTATTATTTAAACTCTTATCAGGAAGTCATCCGGAACATCTCTTAAACGATTAATATCAGCAAGCTTTCTCCTGACATCAAACCCCATTGTACAATCCACCGTGCAAGTAGCACAATCAGAACATGCTGATGCGGGAACACCTGCACTTTGCAATGTTTGTTGTGCATGTGCCATATTTTTATAACCATAGGCATACATATAACTGCGCATAATTGTAGGGATATCCAGGCCTTCCTGACATTGGGGAATACATTTTCCACATTGCTGACAATAGATGCCTGTTGACAATCCCTCTGATGTCAATTTCAGGTCCTGCTTTTCATCCTCAGTCAGTTTAAAGTCACCCATCAGATTCAAATCCTGATCAAGTTGATCAAAACTGGAACAGTCAGGAACCGTAGTATGAATATTCTCATTTTCAAGAACCCATTTCAGGGCAGCTTTAGTATTGATAGGCTTGGTTCTTTCCTTGTCCCAGTATGCCCCGGCCATGGTTTTCATAGCAATAATCCCCATCCCTTTGCCCGCTGCATAAGCTATAGCCTCCTCAATTTCATCAATATTATTCTTTTTAAAATTATAGGCTGTCATCACCACATCAAAGACCCCAGTATCTGCAGCTGCCCGGATAGCTTCCGGTTCGTACTTGTGAGTGCCTATCCCCAGATATTTTGTTTTTCCCTGCTGCTTGAATTTTTCCAAAGCCTTAAGTATTGGTTCATAAAAAACCGATTCTCTGCGGGCAGCAAAGCCAAGGCTAAAAAAATCGACATATTCAACCTGTAATCGTTTAAGGCAGCCATTAGCAGATTCTAAATAGGTATCAGGATTAGTTCCAGACTTAAAAAGTCCATTCTTATAATCGATTTCCAGGCCACCATTAGTCCCTGTCATGATATAAAAAGAATCCCGCGGCTTATCTTTGAATACTTCACCAAGCATTTTTTCATTATTACCATTGTGGTAGTATTCGGATGTTGCAAAAAGCTTTACTCCCTTGTCCATTGCGGCTCTTATCAATGCCGGATTATCAGTATTGCCGGTTCCCATACTAACAATAGGAATTTTTATTCCGGTTTTTCCCAGGGTCCTATATACAAAATCCTGTTCAGCAGTTTCTTCTTTCCCATTTCGAGTGGATCTTGCAATGGAAGGTACAATAACACTACTACCTGTAACAGCAAGTAATCCATTTCTAAGAAATTTCCTTCGCGTTTGCTTTGGTTCCATATCTATTTTCAATTTAAAAAGTTAAAGAATCTTAATCAAGTAAAACTGTTTTATACTATAAAGAAAATAACTAATCTCCCTCCTGGCCAAGGAGGCGTTTTGAATGTTCGCCAGGCACATCATTCAAACAGGCCTACATTGCCTGCAAAAAGCAAATCCTGCATAAGTTACAAAAATTTTATTAATTTCTCGGAATTTATTAGTTCACAAGCTGAATACAGATACTACAAATCCTAAAATAATAATTGAGGAACCACAAAAATAATTACTTTTATTCTTTCATAATAAACCCTGCATGGCTCTGGCTGAAAAACTCATTATACAATTTGCTGACTGGATCTGGGGCATTCCCCTTTTGATACTCTTAATGGGAGGAGGTTTTTTTTTATTGATCTATTCCCGGTTTTTGCCTTTCAGGTACTTTAAACACGGAATCCATGTATTAAGCGGCAAATATGATAACCCGGATGACCCGGGGCAGATCAGTCACTTTGAAGCACTTTCCACTGCTTTGGCTGCCACTGTTGGCATGGGAAATATTAGTGGGGTAGCTATTGGTATAGCTATTGGTGGCCCGGGAGCTATTTTCTGGATGTGGGTTGTTGCACTTGTTGGTATGGCCACCAAGTTTTTCACCTGTACCCTGGCCGTTATGTTCAGAGGGAAAGATTCTGCCGGGGAAATCCAGGGAGGACCCATGTACGTTATTATGGAAGGCCTGGGAAAGAACTGGAAACCTCTGGCTGTTTTTTTTAGTATTGCTGCCCTGTTTGGAAGCCTGCCCATTTTTCAGGCAAATCAGCTTACCGCAATTCTACATGATACTATTTTATCACCTTACGGAGTAAAGACTGGTTTTGTCTCACATCTGATTACAGGATTAATTATAACTATTATTGTAAGCATTGTAATTTTTGGAGGAATACAACGAATTGGGAAAGTCACAAGTAAAATGGTTCCGGCTATGGTAATACTCTATTTCCTTTCTGTTGCTTTTATTTTAATTGTCAACTACGACTCTGTACCAACCTATTTTATGATGATTTTTGAAAATGCCTTTACTGCAGAAAATTACAGTGGCAATCCGGTTTTGGGTGGTGCGCTTGGCGGACTGATAATTTTAGGGGCACGCAGGGCAGCATTTTCTAATGAAGCAGGAATCGGCACAGCCCCAATGGCCCATGGAGCTGCAAAAACAAAAGAACCGGTAAGGGAAGGCCTGGTTGCAATGCTGGGACCGGCCATTGATACATTACTTGTGTGTACCCTTACTGCTCTGGCCATACTTGTAACCGGTGTCTGGAAATCAGGTGATGCTAATGGTATTTCACTTACCGTTAGTGCTTTTGATAGTGCTATACCGTTTATTGGAAAGGAATTATTGCTTCTGTGCGTACTGGTTTTCTCCCTTTCTACCATGTTCTCTTATTCCTATTACGGAACAAAAAGTTTTT
>JAOZKQ010000409.1 GCA_029935275.1 Bacteroidales bacterium
AAATTAAAATAATCAATTATATTGTTTGCATAAAGCATAATACCATTTTCACTTTTTGCGATTCTACAACTGATATCCCCATTGCCCTTTACTGAAACAACTTTTTGTTTAGCCTTGTAAAGATTATAGTCCCTGATATTCTCTTTTGTCGCTTTGGCAATAAATGTAAGTTGCCCGTTAATTTTTTCGCTGTCTGTTCCGTTATAGTAAAAACTTTTCGTATCGTATATCCATTCTTTTTCAGGTGCTTTGCGATAAACATTTGGAGTGTTGGAATATAAAGTCACAGTTCCTTTTGAAGCTGACAAATGGTTTGGAGGGTAATAGCTCCAATAAGTATCCCGTTTCCATGAAAGGGAGTCAATATTATTATCTGAATCAAATCTAATCCCAATTTCACGGATATACCCTGATGGAATTTCTTTTACTTCATATTTAGTTGAAATTTGTCCGGTGGGTTCTATGGTAATCTCAAAATCAATCATTGAAAGATTCGAACTGTTTCCTTTTACTGAAACAATTACTCTATTTTCTTCTCTTTTATATGAAAAAAAATTCAATGTCCAATCTTCAACATATTCATTTATATGATTACGCATATGGTCTATTGGTTTTCCTTTAACCCTTAGGTTAAGATGTGGACCGGAAAATGAAAAATTACCGGATGGTTTTTGAACTTCTTTTATCAATCCGCTAATTTTATCAAAGATAATCCTGGTATTGTTTTCGCAAATAATTGTTAGTTGGCCTTCATCTTCAATTAAACTAATTTCTCCGGAACTATCATCAGGCCCCTTAATCTGGTTTTTTATTTTGAGCCTCAGTTTATATTTATCTACCAGGAGGTTGTTCCTGTCAAAAGCCTCGAGTAAGATGAATTCATTAGGTTTGAGATTTTTTATAGGAATAGATAGTGCCCCTTTTGTATGAGGCTTGATATCGACAACATCTAGAATGCCCTCCCTATTTTGATAGGTGTATTTTATGGTCAGCTCATGGAAATTTGTATGATTATACCGGTTATACACCGGAACGCTTAAGTTTTCTCCTTGTTTGTAGCCATCAAATTTCGTTTGAAGTACTTTAAAAGGTGAGTATGCCTTTTTGGTATGCCAAAATTCTGGTTTTTTCCTTCTCCATGTATCAATCATTCCCCACTCACCTGAGCCAACAGTGTGTCCCTGAAATTTCTGAAGGCTGGGTTCTACATCTATTCCCCACCATTCATTAAACCCGGATAAAGTATCGGGAAGCATAAAAGTTTCATCTATCATTCCCCAAATTGCACCTCCCAGGCCTCCATCTGCATCAAAAACAATTGTCCACATGCTATCAAGGCTTTGTCCCCAGAAATCTCTTACATTTGGATCTTCTTTTATGGTCCTAAAATTATAACATGCATTATGGGCCCATTCATCACTAAGGACAGGCATTTCACTATTTTCAAAAGCAACCATGCCTATTCCAAATTCTTCCTTATCCCCTTTTATACCTGGATAATGAATACTTAAAATATCGTAGGCTTTTATACTATCAGGCACATAACCTGAATAACTAAAAATTACAGGGCGGGTTTTATCATTTTCTTTCACCCAATCATAAGACTTTTTGAAATTCTCACCAAATTTGTTCTCATTTCCGATTGACCATAGAATTATTGATGGATGATTTCTATGGTTAACTATCATCTCTTCAAGTTGCGAAAGGTATCTGTCGGTATAAGCGGGATCATTTTCCGTAGCACCAGGGAAATACTCTTTTCTACGCCATGTATTGGCAAAACAAACCGCTGTTTCATCTTCCACATATATACCATATTCATCGCATAAGCGTAGAAAATTCTCTGTAGGGGGATAATGCGAAGCCCGGATAAAATTGATATTTGCCTCTTTAGCCAGTAAGACATCTTTTAGTTCGTATTCAGGAGTGGAAACCCTTCCTAACAGAGGGTGAATATCATGTCTGCAAGCACCTCTGAGTTTTATTTCCATACCATTAACCAGAAATTTATTACCCATGACCTCAATTTTCCTAAAACCAATTTGATAAGCTTTGCTGTAAAGCAATTTATCATTTTCAAAATACGAGAGGGTCAACTTGTATAGATTGGGGTGTTCAGCATCCCATTTAAGCGGTGAGGTTACAGGATTATCGATAGTAAAAGAATCGGCGTTGTTCAAGTCAATTATAGAATTTTCAAGTGGAATGTTTTTAATCCCCTTATCTGTCAATTGTAGTTCTAACCGTGCATTTGTTACTTTGCCGGTCAGTTTGCCATTAATTGTAAGCATTGCATTTTTGTAGTCATCATCAAAATCAGTAGCTATACTTACCTGATGAGGATAAGTTTTGGGCAGGGCCAATAGATGTACATCCCTTAGAATACCTCCAATCAAATGCAAGGTATATCCGCTTCCGTAAGATATTTCATCGACTTTATCCGTAACCTCCACCGTCAATAAAGCCGATTCCCCTGGTTCAACAAATGGGGTAATATCGCATTCCCATCTGGTAAAACCACCGGAATGCTCACGCACGAAATTTCCGTTTATCCACACTCGGGCATAACTATACACACCGTCAAATTGTAGAATAATTCTCTTATTGATAAAGTCTGCAGGAATTTCAATACGTTTTTTGTATGCAAAAGGTTCATCGTGTTTTATGGCAAATCCCTGCATCATGCATTCTCCCGGAACCTGAATATCTTTCCAGTCTTTGATTTGAGTATCAGGCTCCCAAAAATCACCCCTTGGTTCAATGTTAAACTTCCAGGTTCCATTCAGCTTTACTATAGGACTGGAAACCCCCTCAACATAATATTCTAAAGATTTTTCTTGTTTACAACTAAAAAATATCAAGATGAACAAGATTG
>JAOZKQ010000066.1 GCA_029935275.1 Bacteroidales bacterium
ATCCCATATTATTTATTGATTAGTTATAAATATCAGTAAAATTAATTTCATTTTTTATTTTATCTAGTGCTTCTAAGAAAACTATTTATACTCTTGTCAATTTCTCCGGCTGTAATCCCAATTTCACAGGCTAAATTATCTTTATTTCTATGGGACAATGGTCAGAGTGATACGCTTCCTTGTGAATAAGAGCTTCTTCTATTCTGCTATTCAATGAATTAGTGAGCCAAAAATAATCAATTCTCCATCCTAAGTTTTTTGCCCTGGAATTTGCCCTGTAGCTCCACCAGGTATATTGTTCAGGCTCCTGGTTAAATTTTCTGAAACTATCAAAAAAACTATCTCCCTCAAGGCGATCAAGCCATTCGCGTTCCTCCGGCAGAAAGCCTGAAGATTTTTTATGCCGCTCAGGATGATTAATATCAATGGGTTTATGGCAAATATTAAAATCTCCAGTTACTATTAAATTTGGCCTTTCTTTTTTCAGCTTATTTAAAAATTGTAAAAAATCTTCCAGAAACTCCATTTTATATTCCTGCCTGGGACCTCCCATTGTTCCGGATGGAATATAAACATTAATTAATGTTAAATCACCAAAATCAAGCCGGATTACCCTGCCTTCCACATCGTATTTTTCCATTCCCATTCCATATACCACCTTATCAGGTTCCGGTTTACTTAATACCAAAACTCCACTGTAGCCCTTCTTTTGGGCTGAAAACCAATATTGATGGTAACCCAGACTATCAAAAACAGCAGGATCCAGTTGTTTTTTCATTGCTTTTGATTCCTGAACACAAAAAACATCCGGGTTATTTTCCCTGAGCCAATCAGATAAACCTTTATTAACAGCGGCTCTTATACCATTTACATTATATGAAACAAAACTAATCATAATTCATTTTTTAATAATTACTCAAATATATGGAATTCTGCTAATTTTGACACCTGAAGTTTAAAAATTGATTAAGCCGGCTAAATGACAAAAAAGCAAAAGAACTTACTAAAAGGGATGGTGGTGAAGACTACCGGAAGCTGGTACAGGGTTAAAACAAAAGATGGTATTTTTATTGAATGTAAAATTAAAGGGAAATTCAGGCAATTGGGCATCCGCAGTACCAATCCTGTTGCTGTAGGGGACCAGGTTCATTTTATTATGCAGGAAAAACAGGAAACCGGGTTGATTACCTCCATTGAAGAAAGGAAAAACTATATAGCACGCAAAGCTTCTAATTTATCTAAATATTCACAGATTATTGCAGCAAATATTGACCAGGCAATATTAATGATTTCCTTAAGGGAACCTAAAACTTTGGTTGAGTTCATTGACAGGTATCTGGTTACAGCCCAGGCATATCGTATTCCGGTAATTCTTTTGTTCAACAAAATTGACCTGTACTCAACAGAGGATAAGAAAAAAATGAATCAGTTAAAAACCATATATATGAAAATTGGATACCCTTGTATTGAAATTTCATTGAAAAAAGAAATAAATCTGAATGAAATTGAAGAACTGATTCAGGAAAAGATTAGTTTATTATCAGGTAACTCTGGCGTTGGTAAATCAAGCTTTATCAATAAATTAAATTCTTCATTTAATATCTCAACCTCAAAAATATCATCCTACCATAAAACCGGACGGCATACCACCACCTCTGTTGAAATGTACCCCTTGAAAAATGAAGGTTATATTATCGATACACCTGGTATTAAGGGTTTTGGAGTAGTCCATATCGAAAAGGATGAAATTTATCATTTCTTCCCTGAAATATTTCAGTTTTCAAAAAACTGCAGATATTACAATTGCAAACATCTTAATGAACCAGGCTGTGCAGTACTAGATGCTGTTGAAAATGAGGAAATAAGTATTTCCAGGTATCAAAGTTACCTGAACTTATTTCTTGATCCTGATTTAAAGTACCGTTAAAAGGCTTTGATTTTTGTAACTATTTTCTTTTTTTTCGGTACTAAGTAATATAGTAAATGTAGTCATATTCTTATTTTTTCATGAATTCTTTCACCGGGATGAAAAGGATCTATTTTTTTGTATTTATAACCATTGTTGTAATTTTTTCTGCTAACATTTACTATTACTTAAAAATTTATCAGCAGCAAATATCGGTAGAAGAAAGCTTCCTCCTCAAACAGGCCCGAATTACAGGAATCCAGATAGAAAAAACCGGGTATCAATTCGAAAACGACCTAAGTCAAATTTTGTTTTCCGACAGTATCAGTAGTTTTTTTAGTAATGAAGATGTAAAAGAAAATACAATAAACGATTTAAAAGCTTTCTTTTTCAGGTATAACTCCATCATTAACAGTATTCAGTATTATGATAATAATAAGCATGTTCTCAGCCTTGTCAGAGACAGGCAGAATAAGTTTATAATGGACATATTTGCTTCTCATGTACAGCAAGAGCTATTAGAAAAAGAAACCCTGAAAATCAAAAATGGTGAATATCTCTATTATATGCCTGTGCTAAATAAAGGCAAAACAGCAGGCAATATGGTTATTGTTATCGATTATTTAAGGTACATTAAATCTGTTCTTACAAAACTTTCCGCCGAAGATGAACAATGGCAATGGATCATTGATACGAAGGGAGAAATACAATCATTCAGTCTTCCCGGGGAGGAACAAATAAAAATTAGCAGATTAAATAAAATTACGGATGATATTCTAAATGACAATTCCAATATTCTAAAACATAAAGTTACTATAAATAAGAAAGAGCTTAAGATCATATCCGCTTATTACCCTATTCAGATTATTAAACAAAAATTTGGAATTGTTTTTTCATTACAAACTGATACTATTTCCCATGCCATAATAAATAATTCAATTGCAATTGCTGCTTTAACCCTTTTACTAATTCTTCTTATCAGCGGAATATTTATTCATTATATAAAAACCAACAAAAAAGAAAATAGTAGCCTGAAAAAATCAGAAGATATACTTTCAAAAATCATTAATGAGTTATCTGTTGGCTTTATTCTTCTTGATAATAATAAAAACATTAAAAAGATAAATAAACTTGCTCTCGATCTATTCCCGGAGGATTTAAAAGTAAAAGAAGGTGAGACAATGGGAGATTGGTTCTTTAAATCCGGATACACGGGAGAACACAAAAAACTAGGTGATTATTTTTCCAATGATGTACTTTTTATAAAGAATGATAAGGGGGAGACAGCTTTACTAAAAAAAGAATCTTCCATTGAAGCAAATGGAGAAATCTTATTTATCGTAAGCTTAATAGATATTAGCTCCTTTGAAAAAAAAAGAAAACAAAATGATGTTGCCGTAAAGACTAAATCAGAATTACTCACCCGGATGAGCCAGGAAATTCAGATACCTGTACAGGGAATTTTAAGTCTGCTGGATACGCTTTCTGTTAAAAACCTTTCAGATAAACAAAAGGAAATTCTTCACAGTATTCAAAAAATATCAGAACTACTTCTATCAATAATTGATGATATCTCAACCTTTTCAAAACTGGATGCCGGTGATCTGGTTATTGAAGAAATCCCATTTTCCCTGAGAGATGAGCTGGATAATACTCTAATAAGCCTGAGATCCAAAGCGAAAAAGAAAAAACTTGACTTTAAACTGTCTCTGGACGTAGATGTTACTGATAAGCTCATCGGAGACCCTTTTAAGTTTAAACAGATTATTACCCAGTTGACCGAAAATGCAATAAAGTTTACTTCTAAAGGCAGAATTAATATTAAAGTTAGTCAGCTGGGGAGCATAGCCGGACAAATTACACTTCAAATTATAATTGAGGATACAGGCATTGGAATTCCAAAAGAAGATCTGAAAAATATTTTTGAAAAATCACTAAGTCAAAACGAAACCATTACAAGAAAATTTGCAGGAGCCGGCCTGGGTACTGCCCTTACCAAGCAACTTGTTGAGCTATTGAAAGGCGAAATTAAAGCAGAAAGCCCCTCCGGTTTAACTGGCGATCCTGAATGGCCCGGATCACGATTTATTTTAACAATGGAATTTTATAGCAACGAAGGGATACAAAAAGATTTCTCCCGGGATGAGATAACTTCCTATTCCCACATAAATGCGTTAATCATAAAGGATAATGATATAAAAGGCCAGCGTATTCAGGAGATCATGAGCAATTTTGGCATTAATGCAAAAATGAATTTTTATCATGAAAAGACCCTGGGCCTGATTGAATCCAACCTTAATTCCGGAAAAGAAGTTCCCCATTTGCTAATTCTAAGGGATTCGTCTAATTTTAATGCTTTTGATTTTGCAAAAGATCTTAAAGATCATAATTTAATTCAAAAATTTTTAGTCATTATTGCCAGCTCAAATGATGCCAAAGGTAATTATGTAAATGCCCGTAAACTCGGTGTAGATTATTATTTGATAGAACCCTGCCAGGGGTCAGAGCTTTTCAATATTTTGCAGAATAATTTCCCCAAAATTAAGGTTTCACTTCAGAAGGAAATAAAACTGAAAAAGCTGAAAAAAGATATTAAGATCTTGGTGGCTGAAGACAATTTGATTAACCAAAAAACTGCTCAGGCTATTTTCAAGAATCTTAGGTATGAAATAGATATTGCTGAAAATGGCCTTGAAGCTTTAAAAATGGCAGAAACAAATTCTTATGAAATCATTTTTATGGATATTATGATGCCTGAAATGGATGGATGGGAAGCTACAATGAAAATCAGAGACCTGGGAATTCAAATCCCTATTGTAGCCCTTACTGCTGATTTTAGTGATGAGGCAAGGGAAAAGGCCAAAGAAGAAGAACTACAGGATTTTATCGCAAAGCCTATAAAAATAGATGATGTAAAAAGGGTCTTGGTAAAATGGTTTACCGAATAAGCTTAGGATTCATCAAAAACCATTGGAAATAATGATACAGGGGGCCTTCCACATTTTTGTTTTCCTTTCTTTCCATAAGATCGTTTTCATATCCTGCATTTCAAATACAGATTTTATAAATTAAGTTTATATTTGAGCCCAAATTATGCTTTGATTTTAATAGAAGCAAATCAACTGAATATGGTTAATGCAGTAAAAATAAATATAGAATATTTTCTGCAAAAACAGGAAAACATTCCACTTATTGATGTAAGGTCCCCTGCTGAATATAAACATGCTCATATACCAGGAGCCCTTAATTTGCCCCTTTTTGATAACGAAGAAAGGGCAATAGTGGGTACTTTGTATAAAAAATCAGGAAAAGAGAGTGCGGTACTTAAAGGACTGGAAATCGTAGGCCCTAAAATGGTATCCTTTGTTAAAGAAGCCCGAAAACTTGCTCCTGCAAAAAAGTTATATATTCATTGCTGGAGAGGTGGGATGAGGAGCGAGTCAATGGCCTGGTTATTTGAGACATCCGGGATTACCAGTATCATTTTAGAAGGAGGTTATAAAGCTTACAGGCAATATATTAAAAAGGCTTTTAACAGGGAAGCATATTTTCTTATTCTGGGGGGTATGACTGGAAGTGGGAAAACTGCAATACTTAATAAGCTAAAGCTTCTGAAAGAGCAGGTCATTGACCTTGAGGGTATAGCGAAACACAAAGGCTCTGCATTTGGAGGAATTAATCAGGATCAACAACCATCAACAGAACAATTTGAAAATAATATATATGAAGAATGGCGAAAATTTGATTTTAATGAGCCCATTTGGCTGGAAGATGAAAGTAAATCAATAGGCAGAGTCCAGATACCGGATGAGATTTTTTTAAGGATGCGGCAAAGCAAAGTAATTGAAATAAAAATGCCAAAAACACAAAGGATAAAAATCCTTGAAAAAGATTATACCAGGCTTGATTCTGAAGAACTGATCCAATCAACTTTAAGAATCAGTAAAAGACTTGGTGGATTAAAAACCCAGGAAAGTATTGAAGCAATAAAAAACAAAAATTTCAGTCTGGCAATTGAGATTGTCCTTGATTATTATGACAAAAGTTACATGAAAGGCTTAAATAGCAGGGATCCACAAACACTTTTCCCTATAAAAATTAACGAAATCGATCCGGAAGAAACTGCAAAAATCATCCGGAATTTTGCTAAAAATAACATATAAAAATATCCGAAAATTGGATATTTTATTAATTTTTTTATTTTTGTAGAAAAGATGCTTATTTAATTATCAGGACTATGGAAAAAATTACAACTATTTCCACAACGGGACATATTACCAAAGTTGAATTATTACACACTCTAAAATCAAACATTCTTGAGAATACTTTTGTTTTAGAAAATTTTGAACCTTTCCCGGGCTATCATGGTAAAAATGCACCCTCAAGCCTTAAGCCCCACCACCTTTTTCTGGTAACCCGAAAAGCCTATTCTTATGATGAAATAAGCCGGACATCAAAAAAAATAGGATCAAATTGTCAGGTTAAATTTGGGGCCAGGCCTGCTGATCTGTTTATTTTTAACCAGAAATTATCAGCCATTCGAATTAAAGAATTAGACAGTTTTGAAAAAATTACTGAATTACAAAAGTGGTATATTGATGAGGGTATTTCTTTTAAGAAGAAGAAGAATTTTAATAGTGAAGGCCTTATTAAGGTAATGAAACATTTTGAGCTTAGTGAAGTCGAAGATGGGATTTATAAAGATAACGAGAATCCATTGATGTGTTATTTTCAGGTTCCGGCATATTTGAGTTGGAAAGTTTTCGAGAAAATTACCTATTCTATAAAAAACAATATAAGCAATTCAAATTTTGATGCTGCACAGGGAGTTATTTATCTAAAAGACCTGGTTGATATAGTAAGAGTTTACATGAAAGACCTGAAAGTTGAATTTCTTAAAGAGCTTCAGTCTCATTATCTTGAAGAAATTAGAAAAATAAATTTGTAAATAATTTTACATAAAGATATTGGTTTAATCCGGCATTTTTCTTTTCTGCATCAGGCATGCCCATATACGTGCAGGAGGAACCTGATCTGATTCAAAATGACTCTTCTTCAAAAATAAAATTTCAAAAAAAGGTTCTACGGCATTTACTATATCCCTGGCAGAACGTTTTGGCGGTCCAGTTTCCCTCATTATATCATCTGCACTCCCAATAAGTGACAGCCAATGCCCCTTTTCTTCAAGTGCAGAAGCAACATTTTGAGCAAATATTTTCCGTTCCTCATCCTGGTCAAGACCATGAAAACAACCCCGGTCAAAAATAAAATGATATGGTTCTCCGGGGATCCTGTCTTTTAAAAAATCAAGTTGATGAAATTCTATAAGGACATTTTCTTTTTTTGCTTTTCCCCCTGCCATATCAATTGCTGTTTTTGAGTAATCACAAGCTCTTACCGAAAAACCATTTTTTGCCAGCCAAATGGCATTATCACCTGTCCCACATCCTAATTCCAAGGCTTTTCCAGAAGGAATGATCCCATCTTCCACCAGTCTGGATAAATTAAAATCCCTCCTCTTTACATCCCAGGGTAAATTCCCTTCAATATACCTTTTTTCAAAACGATTATCTTCACTCATGATTAATTCCTTCTATAATATTGTTAGTACATAAATAAAAATCCCGATCATAATAACAACCGGGATCTAAATAATTCAAAAAATATAACTTTAGCTAAAAATTAGAACCTTTAGCTATCTGCGGCCATTAAGAACAGCGGCTTCATTTCAAACCTGTGATAATGAGGTCTCAGTCGTTGTATATTATAATACTTATCCAGATTAATAATTTTCTTAGTGCTGGTAACCACCTCAAGGGGTACATCATCATAGCGGCCATTTTTAAGTACAACCAACCTTCCATAAAAACCATTTAAGATTAAATCAAGTGCCAGATTTCCGAAAGCCATTGGTACAATTGAATCAATGGCATCCGGATCACCTCCACGCACCAGATAGCCAAGCTTCTGATTTATAACATTAATAGTTTTCCCATTATTATATTTACTGGAAAAATTCTTAATCTCAGCTGAAACCATATCACCTATACCTCCCAGCTTTGCATGACCAAACATGTCTTTCTCACTATTTTCAAAAATCATTTCCCCCCCCTTAAACATAGAACCTTCAGATACCAGCACAACAGAATATTTGCTTGTATTAATATTTCTGTCATGAACTAACAACTCAGTAAGATGCTCAATATCAAATTTATATTCTGGAATAACACACCTGTTTGCAGCTCCTGCCATAGTCGGTAACATAGCTGTAAAACCGGCATATCTGCCAAAAACTTCCATCACCAGGATTCTTTCGTGGGAACCGGCTGAGGTTCTCAAATTATTCGTCATCATTATGGTACGGGTAATACAGGTACTGAAACCAATGCAATAATCCGTTCCGGGAACATCATTATCCATTGTTTTTGGCATGGCCACAACTTTTACACCTTCCCGATACAAACGAACCGCGTAACTGAGCGTATCATCTCCACCTATTGGTATCAGGTACTCAATACCCAGCCACTCCAGGTTTTTAATAATCTCCGGAGTAAGGTCATTCTCTTCTTTATCATAGCTGTTCTTCAAATGATCAGGGACGTATTCTTTTGGCATATGACTCGGCCGTGTTCTTGAGGAATGTAAGAAAGTACCACCTGTCCGGCCAGCCTTGTTAACAATATCATCTGTAAGTAAAACATAATTATTACTGTTATCCACCTTTTTATCTCTGATAAGCTCGGTTATACCTGCCCATCCTCTTCTAAGACCTATCACTTTATAACCTTCACGATTTGCTCTGATAGTAATTGCCCTAATAGCAGGATTTAAACCAGGAACATCTCCACCTCCGGTTAATATGCCAATAATTCCTTTTATTTTTTTTGTTGTAGCCATGTAATAAATTTTTAATTAAAATCTTTTATTAGCGACATTTTATATTTTAGCCGCAAAAACCTCAAAATTAATGAAATCTCATGAGGTTCCACAAAGAAGTACTAAAAAAATTACAGTATTTTTACAGGATAGCTAACTCCATTGCACTATCTTCCCTTTTAACTGGCATTTTAAGAAGTTTCTCTCTATAAAAATACTTGTAAATATTAAAGGGAACCTCTAAATTTAATAAATATTGTTCTTTTTTACTTCAAATGCACTAAATGCACTACCTAAGGTCATCTACCAGTGAATGAATTACTCCAATAACTGAATTGCCCAGATTGGCCGATCGCTCAGGAGACCAGCCGGTGAAGGGATTAGGTATATCCTTGTTATCCTTAAAAGGCATTTCAACAGTGAGCGATAAACAATCAAATCTATGACCAATTTGCTTAGAACAAATATTAAGGTTTGCCTTCCCCGGTTCACTCTTCCCATATCCGTGCTCAGTTTGAAAATCCGGATTGATTTTCATCCATGTAGAAAAGAAAGCATCCTGAATACTTTCCAACCGCTTATTAAACCCGGGTATTCCTTCAATTGAAGAAACAAAATTATAAGGCAATTCTTCATCTCCATGAATAT
>JAOZKQ010000410.1 GCA_029935275.1 Bacteroidales bacterium
ATCTATTTAATAATTTTTTTACATGCCGCGACTTTTTGTCTGAAAACACATTAGCTGTTAGCTAAATATGTACCAAAGGATGACTGGAGAATGAATACCTTTTGGTCAACATCTTAAAATAGAATAACTTCAGTAAGGAATTGACCAAAAGCTAGCTAAAATCAAAAATACATTCAACACTAGTGTTCATATTCAGGGTGGTGTCATACTATATGTATTCTGCCCTTTCAGGCTAATTAGTCTGTCCATAAAGTCGAGAGTTTTAATTAATAGGGACAACACAGCCCCAAAGTGGGCGAAACCATTAGCCCGGGGTGAAACCCCGGGGATGGTGACAAACAGCAAGTTAGCGTTCCATGTAAGAAAGCTAAATTGAAAATTAAAAAATAATATGGAACGCAATTTAATAATATCCCGATATTATAGACAAACTCTAATTAACTGCAAAGCTCCATCAATCTGTTTTCATATATAAAATTATTATCAGGAATAATTCTAATCCGATTAATGATTCCACAAAGTTTTATACTGATCCACATTAATCCACAACTTTATGAAATGATCCGTTTTTGGCTAGTCTTAAATCTTTCTCGTCATTTGAAATATCAAGATCATTTACTCTATCTGCCTTTTTTCCGGAAGTCAATAGAACATTGTGAAATTCGTCATTTGACGGATCCCAATAGTTCTTTTAAAAATCTTATTCGTTTATGAATCCCGATAAATATCGGGACTGACAATCTTGATATGAATTAATTATTAGAAGTCCCCTGAAAAGAAGAGTCATTCATAATAAAGTCCAAAACCGAATTTATAAAGTGGATTTTCAGAATCATAAGGAACATCTTCCAGCTGTTTTTGTACCGATTCCCAGGTAGATGGAAGTTCAAAAGGTAATTTCCCCGATGGATTAAATTTACCAAATATAATATCAGCTAAAACTTCATCAGTGGCACCAAATTCAGCTATCAATGCACTACATTTGTCATTTATTTCAGTTAAAATTGCAGGTCGCTCTAAATTCACAATTACCACTGTTGGTTTTTCGTCAATTAAACTAAATATTTTCTCCTTTTCTTCAGCATTGTAATACAGTCTTCCCTGGTGAAAAAAACTTTCCAAAAAATAATCTTTTCTTTTATCATAAGGGGTATTTATACGCATTATCACAACATCCGCCTGGGCAATATCATCTACAATTTGTCCGTATTTATTTAATATTTCAGGGTTC
Organism: Bacteroidales bacterium; assembly: GCA_029935275.1. Lineage (GTDB taxonomy): Bacteria > Bacteroidota > Bacteroidia > Bacteroidales > VadinHA17 > JANTGF01. The sequence goes on from JAOZKQ010000410.1 coordinate 1,232, forward strand.
ATTATACCATCAGCATAAATTTTGGTCCCTTTTACCAGCGGTAACAATCCTTCATTCTTCAATAAGACTACTGACTTAGCCTGAGCCTCTTCTCCTTTTGCCCTGAATTCAGCACTGCCGGTTATCTGCACGGCTTTTTTTTCATTTACATAAGGGTTATCAAAAAGTCCTAAAATAAATTTATCTCTTAGAATTCTTTTTACCGATATATCTATTCTTTCCTCCATTATTTGGCCAGTTTGAACCAATTCAACAATCAGGCCGGGAACATCTTCCCCTCCAAATTGATCACAACCTGCATCAAGTACCTTTTTTACCCGCTGCACTGGAGTCAGATTTTCAACACCCCAGGCCCGGGCCTCTCCCAATTTACTACCGGAAATGATATTCCAATCGGTGCATACCACGCCATCAAATTTTAAAGAATCTCTCAATAATTTAGTAATTATGGTTTTATTAAAGGCAAAAGCAACATTTTCATCGGTTTGATCCATAGGAATACCGTAATAAGGCATTATTGCAGCTGTATGTGCTGCAAAAGCTCCATTTATGAATGGAATAAGGTGAAAGTCAAAATTCTTTCCCGGATATATTTGTTCCTTCCCATAAGGGAAATGGGGGTCTTCCCCGTCTTTCTGAGGTCCGCCACCTGAAAAATGTTTAGACATACATGCCACACTGGAGCTATTCAGTGAATCGCCCTGGAATCCCAAAACATAGGCTTTGGTCATAGCAGCCGACAGATTAGCATCTTCGCCAAAAGTACCATTTATCCTGCCCCATCTGGGTTCTGTAGCCAAATCAGCCATAGGATGTAAGGCCAGGCGGATTCCAACAGCCAGATACTCCTGTCTGGCAATATTTCCAAACTCACGAACAAGAACAGTATCTCTCGTAGCTGCCAAACCAAGGGAAGAGGGCCATTGGGAAAATGCAGGTGTAAAAATTGCAGCCCCCGGATTATTCTGGGTGCCATGTCTCGGATCGGTAGCAATGGTTATGGGAATACCTAAACGAGTACGTTCAGCAAGTTTTTGTACATTGTTATTATACCTGGCAAGCACATTGGCATCATATGCATTAAGAATATTGAAGCTGTTCATTTTTTTTCTTACAATCATCTCAGAACTGGGAGGCAACATAAATGATATAGCCATTTCCAGCCCATTTGTAGATATTATCGGCATATCCATAGGATTTCCATCTTTTGTCATGCCAATCATGGTTATGAACATCGTACCAGCCTTTTCTTCAAGGGTCATTTGACCCAGCAAATTAGCTATACGCTTATCTGTCTTTTCCCGGATATCTTCATAAATATCAAGCTTCCCATTTTTATTCAAATCTCTAAATTGCTTTCCATCAACATTTATCAGAGGAGCGTCGTTAGCTAATAATGCATAATTTTCCTTTATTTGCTTTGACCGCTTAAAGTACATAACAGATACTGCAATAATTATAAAGACAATTATTACTACTACTACAATTCCTAAAATTTTAAAAACTTTTTTCATAGTAATTCAAATTTATAATTATTTAATGTGTAATTTTGACACAAAGGTACTATTTTTTCTTCACACAAAAACCAATTCAATTATTTAATTCCTTTAATTTGATGAATAATGCTCGCTTAATTTC
>JAOZKQ010000411.1 GCA_029935275.1 Bacteroidales bacterium
TGAAACAGTTGCTTAGGTATTTTATTGACCACCGTCATGATGTGGTTGTAAGAAGAACCAGATATGAATTGGAGCAGGCTGAGAAAAAAGCACATGTGCTCGAAGGATTACTTATTGCAATTGATCATCTGGATGAAGTGATTGCGCTAATCCGGGCCTCAAAAAATCCGGAGGAAGCAAAATCAGGCTTAATGGCCACTTTTGAACTTTCAGAAATCCAGGCCAAGGCCATTCTGGAGATGAGGCTACAGAAGCTTACAGGCCTTGAAAGGGACAAGTTAAGAAAAGATTATGAGGAATTAATGGACATTATCAAAGAATTGAAAGATATCTTAGAAAGTGAAACCAGACAGTTCCAAATAGTTAAGGATGAATTACTTGAAGTTAAAGCTAAATATGGTGATGAACGACGTTCAGAAATTATACCAAATGCTGAAGAATTCAACCCTGAAGATTTTTATGCCGATGAAGACATGGTGATTACTATTTCCCATATGGGTTATATTAAACGTACACCCCTGGCTGAATTCAGGGTTCAAAACCGCGGAGGTATTGGAGCCAAAGGCAGTACCACCCGTGAACAGGATTTCATTGAGCATCTCTATATTGCCTCCATGCATAATACCATGCTTTTCTTTACTGAAGCCGGAAAATGCTATTGGCTAAAAGTTTATGATATACCTGAAGGGTCAAGGATTTCCAAGGGTAGGGCTATCCAAAATGTAATAAACCTTAGCCCTGATGATAAGGTGAAAGCCTATATAAATGTTAAGAAACTGAATGACGAAGAATACATAAATAATAACTACATTGTATTGTGTACCAGGAAAGGGATTATTAAGAAAACTTCACTTGAAGCTTATTCCAGGCCGCGACTGAATGGCATAATTGCAATCAATGTGAGAGAAGGTGATACTCTTCTAAGGGCAAAAATGACTAATGGGAATCACGAGATTGTGCTGGCAGTTAAATCAGGACGGGCAATTCGCTTTAATGAAAGCAAGGTGAGGCCTATGGGCAGAAATGCCTCGGGAGTAAGGGGTATTAAACTGGCTGGTGAACAGGATGAGGTAGTAGGTATGGTTTGTGTGGAGAATGAAAGCGAGGACATTCTGGTTGTATCAGAAAATGGATATGGAAAGCGCTCAAAATTAGGGGCTTACAGAGTCACCAACAGAGGGGGGAAAGGTGTTAAAACCCTGAATATCACCGATAAAACAGGTGCCCTGATCGCTATAAAAGGTGTGGTTGATGAAAATGACCTGATGATAATTAACAAATCGGGTGTGGTTATAAGGATGGCTGTTTCAAGCATGAGGTTAATGGGCCGTGCTACCCAGGGTGTCAAATTGATAAACCTGAGAAAAGGTGATTCAATTGCTGCCATTGAGTATATTGAAAATACTGTAGTAGAGGAGGATGAGGACCCTGATAATATCCAGGATGACCAGTCAATAGATCAAAACAATGAAGCCAATGAAGAAAATGGCAAGGATTTTGATTAGATTATAGAAATATCTAAATTTGTATCGAATTATAAAAACTTAAAAATTAAAGAAAAATGAGAAAATTAGCAATCGTCTTAATGCTTTTTAGTGTATCTTTTTCACTGTCTCTTGCTCAAAAAGGGAAAATTACCAGTGCTAGTAATTATCTAACTAATGGCGAAATAGCTAAAGCATGGGAAGCTATACAAATTGCCGAAAAGCACCCAAAAACAGAAGCCTACCCCAAAACTTTTTACGTAAAAGGGCAAATCCTTCAAAAGATTGGTGAATCTCAGGACAAAGAGATTAAAGCCCTGGCTGAAGATCCTTTAGAGAATGCTTATAAGAGCTATAAAAAAGCAATTCAATTGGACGAAAAGGACAAAATGACTAAAGCTATTGACTTTCAACTCCCGATGCTTAGTAATGATTTTATTAACCTGGGAGTAGAACAGTTCCAGGATAAAGATTTTGCCGGAGCTCTTAAGTCTTTTGAATATTCACTGGAAATTGGCAAGAGCCCTGTTTTTGGAGGTGCTGTAGATACCAGTATTATCTATAACGCTGCTCTGGCTGCATATAATGGAGATGACCATGATAATGCACTTAAGTATTTTGGAATGGCAAAAGAATATGGTTATGGTGGTGTTTCAACATACCAGTTAATGGAAAGGGTATATTTTGCCCAGGGTGACTCGGCCAGTGCAGAAATGCTTATGCGGGAAGGAATTGTAGCTTTTCCTGATAATAATGAACTGATACTTGATGTAATCAACTATTACATTGTTACCAATCAGGATGATGAAGCTTTTGAATATGTGAGAATTGGTAAAGAAAAGCATCCTGATGACAAGTTATACTGGTATGTGGAAGGAATGTTATATGATAAAACAGGGCAGGAAGATGAAGCTGTTGTATCTTATACTAAATCAATTGAACTTGACCCGACATACTACAATCCGCAATACAACATGGGTGTGATTATGTTTAACCGTGGTGTTAAACTTGTTGATGAAGCCAATAAAATAACAGATAATACAGAATATGCCAAGGCAAAGAAAATTGCTGATGATGCATTTACTGAAGCGGTACCGTATTTTGAAAAAGCATTGGAAATTGCAAATAATAATCAGGAAAAACGAGAATCTATGGAAAACCTAAAAGTATTGTATTACCGCTTAAAATTGATGGATAAGAGGGAAGAGATAGTTAAGCAAATGGATGAGTTAGGTTCATAAAACGATTTAAGGATAGAAATTAGCACAAAGGAGGGATGGTTTCATTTTTCCTTTGTTTTTGCATAGGCTATTTAACATAATATTAATTATAGGACAGTTGTAGCAAATTAGCGTTCAGCTTGCTGATTAACATAAAATCAGTT
>JAOZKQ010000067.1 GCA_029935275.1 Bacteroidales bacterium
TTAACCGGTTTACTAAAGGATAACCGGCCATCTTCCACATGGCCCGGTACTCATTTAGCGGATAATCCAAACCAATGCGGGCATACCATTCACATTGTTCCTGCGGGCTTGCTTTTTCCAATCCTGAATAGCAATCTTTATAATGTGGAAAATCTCCTGCATCAAATTTAAAGCCATCCACCTGATAATTGTCCTGGAGATAATCCAGTTGGTCTTTAAACCACTTATGGGTTTCCGGATTCGAAAGGTCCAGTAAGCCGCTAGCCCCATTCCACCATCTGACAATGGCAGCCCTGCCAGATTCATCCTTAAGCAGCATTTGTTTGTCCCTCAACATTCTGTAAACATCACAGTCCGGGCTAACAAAGGGGCACATCCACAACATTACTTTAAAACCCATCAAATGTAAAGAATCCATCATTGCTTTCGGATCAGGGAAACGTCCAGGATGGAAGTCCCATTTGCCATAATTCTCCTGCCAGTTATCATCAATCATTAATACGCCCGGGGGAAAACCATTATCAATAATGTCATGGGCATATTTCATGATATCCTTTTGGTTCTGATCGTACATCAGCTCTATCCATGTATTATATTGAGGTGCCGAAAATAAAAGCTCATCTGGTAATTCACCCTGAGGTGGAAAATAATTTTTTACCGCATATTGAAAGGCCTCTTTCAAACTGGAACCATGTTTTGTAAGTTCAAGGGAAGGGGTTTTGGATACAACTCTAAGTGTATCATTGTCTAGAGAAATCTTAAAGGCCTTCTCAGACCAGATAAGATGCCCATCATTTGAGATAAGTATTGGCTGAACCTGGTTACCATAATTGCTTTCGCTGAAATCTGCAAAATATCCTTCTTGTAATGGCATAAAATGCCCCTGGTTTATCACCCCGCTCCACCAGGCTGTATTTCCAATATCCGGAATAATAATCTCATTTTGTTTTTCCTGTTGACCAAAACCATTCCAACACAAAGAAGATGCTAAAAATAGAACAATAAAATATTTAGTTGTCGATTTCATAATTATTAGGATCTCAAGCTTTTAAAAATATTTTTTTTCTGTATAAAAACCAGAGAAATAGCCATTTTATCATTAGTACCGTAAAAGTAAGAAAAACCGGGGCAATAATTCCCAGATATTTAGAAAAACCAAGAAAAAGAGCATTGGCTGTAAACTCAAAATCTATAATGCGCTGGCCAACCCAGATAGTGATGGCATTCATCCCAATAACGACAAGGACAAAGGTCCACTTTTTATAGCCCTGCACATCAATTAGCCAGTAAAAAAGAGCCAATAACAGGAAACACCAGCCAGCAGAAAAAAGCACAAAAGAACTCGTCCAAACATTTCTACTGATGAAGAAAAACTGACCCCAAACCCAACCTGCCACCAATGTCACAAAGCCTGCTATGATGAACCCTGTAATTCTCTGATTCCCTGTTCTTTCTGAACGCAACCAATGACCTGCCAGAACACCAATCAATGTAGTAGCTAAAGCGGTAAATGTTGACATAACCCCTTGTCTGTCATACAAACCCAGACCTAATGTGCCCGGTATTAATTTTTGGTCAAGCCATGTCATAAGGCTTCCCTCGGGGGTTAATATGCCAGGTCCATAACCAGGAACAGGGATAAACATTGCAGCTGCCCAGTATCCTACAAGAATGACAAATACAACAATAGCCTGAACTTTCCAGTTTGTATGAATTACCAGTAAGCTTGCTATATAATAGCAAATACCTATACGGCCAAGCACACTTGACCAGCGCATAGTATCCCATTCAAAACGCAAGAGGCCATAATTTACCAAACCAAAAAAAATCAGGACAAGTGTTCGTTTAATTATGTGCAGGTGTAGTTGACGAGTAGTTTCTCCCTTTTGAAGACGGCGTAAAAATATTGTGGGTAATATCAAGCCAACCAGAAACAGAAAAAGCGGGAAAATCAGGTCCATAAAATAGAAACCCTCCCATCCTGCATGCTGCATATTTTTGGCCAAAATCTCCGTAAACGAATTTGGCCATGCCTTATAAAAACTACTAATAAAGCCTCCGCCACCAATAATAAATAACATGGTAAACCCGCGCAGGGCATCTATTGAAACTATTCTTCTGCTTGTTGCTTTTTTAACAGTTTGACCATCTTTGTTGTTTGTTTTACTATCCATTTAATTATCTTTTAAAAATTCAATGATTACGTCTCCAATTTTATCTTCATCCGGACGAGGAACAAAATCTTCACCCTCATCTTTCACCCAAACATTGAGGTGGACCTTACCTTCAGGTAATTGAAAGATTGCCTGGGTTTCTCCCTGATCTAAGAATTGTGTAACATAAGTTGAATCAAACTGAACACACAATTCACCTTTCCCTAAAGACTCCCCTCTGTTGATTGTAAACACATATTTACCCTGGCGTTCAATAAAAACCGGCCAACCGGTAGGTTTTTGGTTAATATAAGTACCATCCTGATATCGGCAGAGATAAGAAGGGTTTTCGGCCTCCGAACCAAGATGTATCAATCCTGGAGAAAACTGCCTGGTGCTTTTAACATCATCAAACCAAGAGTCATATGCTAATCTTAATTTTGCCAACTCATCAGGATACTGTTCTGCAAGATTATTTTTCTCAACAGGATCAGCAGGTATATCGTAAAGTTCCAATTCAGGATTATCATGCGATGTTACAAGTTGTCTTTCTTCAAAGGTACCTGGATAAGAGATCAATTTGAATCTTTCTGTAATCACTGCACTGTTTTGGTACCTGTGAGGTGTCATTCCCCGGTGACATTGGAGGAACAAGGTTCGATCCGGCCAATTTTCAACTTTCCCTTCCAACAGGGGCAATAGGCTCACTCCATCTATTTGCAGATTTGAAGGGACAATTGTTCCGGTAACATCCAACAAGGTAGGCAAAATGTCTATATGACTAGCAATATGACCTAGTCTTACCCCTCCCTGAAAATGGCCCGGCCACTGTATAAAACAAGGCACTTTAAGGCTGCCGTCATAAGGAGACGCATAGCCCTCGCCTTTAAAATTACCTTTATTAAGCCTTACATTTCCATCATCACTCAGGAAAATTATAAGTGTATTATCCCTTAACTTAAGCGAGTTCAAATTATCAATTAAACCACCAAAATTTTCATCAAAATTATCGAGCATACCACATACAGTAGCAATATTCTTATCCAGTCCTTTTTCAATATATGGTGCGCTATATTTTTCAGGAACTTCCAGGCCCACATGTTTATCAGTATGAGCGATATTGGTAGGCAAATAAATGAAAAACGGAGTGTCTTGATTTTTCTTAATAAAGTTATTGGCAGCATCGAAAAACAGATCTGTGCAGTAACCTTTTTTTTGTACAAATTCCCCATTCTCCCACAGTTTAGGGTTAATATATGTGTTGGGAGCATCCGGAACCTGTCCAAGCCTACCTGATTTATGTATGAGCATTTCATCAAAACCCTGATCCTGGGGGCGCATTGGATAGTTATCGCCTAAATGCCATTTCCCAAAAATACCGGTGGTATATCCATCATTTTTGAGCAATTCTGCAATAGTAAGCTCATCTCCAAACATTTTAGCCCCTCCTCGTGAAGTATGTATTACCCCTGTACGATAGTGATATCGTCCGGTCATTAGACTGGCACGGGTTGGTGCACACATTGGGTTACTGTAAAATCGGGAAAACTGAATTCCTTCGCTGGCAAAGTGGTCCAGATTGGGAGTTTTTACCAAATCATTGCCGTTTATGCCAATCTCAGGAAAGCCCACATTATCGATCATAACCAAAATAATATTTGGTTTTTCCCTATTAGATTCATTTTTATCAGATCTGGAACACCCAATATTCAAAAACATAAAAATAATGAGACCAACTAAGGTGGATAAATATTTTTTATCCTTCAGGAACTTTAAATGACTAATATTTCCCATGTAGTTTTAAAATTTGAGTAATAATTTATATTTATGCTTGTTCTTTTCCGGGCAAACACTTACTTTTTTGCTTCAAGCAAATTTAAATTTATTGGATTTTTGCTTTTCCAAATAAATCAATTACCTCATCAAATGAAAGATCGAAAGCTAAATACCTGCGGTTTCCAACAGGAACAGTAGTTTCATTTTCATTTTCATTCAGAGGCAATTCTTTACCTAATTCTTCAAACAATTGCAATTTAGAAGATTCTACATCCAATTCCATATTCCCCTCTCCCCTGCTATGCCAATAAACAACCCATGTTTTATTATTACGTTCAAATATAAAGGCACGGACATTTTTGCTTCCATTTGCTATATTCTGAATTTGTTCGTAGGGCACAAGTTCAAAATCCCCTTCTTCATTGATTAGTAAAGTATGCTCCTGATCAAGGTTTTTAAGGCTTTCTTTTTGTTTTTCTGTGAGAAAATCTGTAGCACGAACCTCTTCCCACCTGCGGATCACCTCCAGGTTATCTGCTGTACGTGGGTGGGCATTTAATTGATCAAGCTTACCTAGCATGGCAATCGGACAATCCCAGGCTGCAGCCCTGCTGGTAATATACTCGAACATATCCGGCTGCATACCAATTGTATTGTCATCAGGGGCTACATAATCATTCCATCCAAAATTAAGAGAGGTAAAATCATTTGAAAGGAATTGTGCCTCAGCCGCAGGATGCTTGCGGACAGCTTCTTTAACGAATTCAGGTTCAAATGTATCAAAAGCATTTCCACGGCTTTGAATGTGCCAGCCAAAATGAGCTTTTACAGCACCTTCAGAAAAAACAGGTGCAGGTTTTAGATTATTATACATAACTAACTTAGACCAGGGTATATTAAACCAGTATGGCCGTGGGGCATCCTCTGAACCATCGAAATAAACAAACTGGAACCCTGCCTGCCTGTATATTTCCCCCATTTTACTGGCAACTTCTTCCTGAATACTTGTTTTCTGGTTGAAACGTACAAAAATAGGCCAGGTATCAACATCAAGCAAACCAATCAGATCGCCTTCCTCACGGCTAACCTGCCTTGTATTGATGGCTCCCCTCTGGCAATTTAGAAACTGATAGGGAGGTTCTGTGGTATATTTTTCGTATGAAACCAATTCTTTCCCGATTTTCAAAATACGCCGTCTATCTTCAAGGGTAATTCCTATAGGATTTTCTTCAACTGTTATTGTAGTTTGTCCTTTTTCAAGATTTTTTGCCAGTGTAAACACCTTCCTTAGATTCAAGCGGGAATCCGGTACCGGTGTTACATAAGCGTCATTTATCTGGGCTTTATTATAATGAATATGAAATCCGGGAATCATTCCAGCTGCTTTTATTTTACCAGTAACCTCCTGTAAATCAACCATACCATTTGGGTATTCGGGACGCCATGGGAAATGGCCCATAGAAACAGCAAAATCGGGATAGTAAATCACCATTTGCCGGAAACCACCTTTTTTGGCAAAAGCAATATGCTCATCAATGTTTTGAGTGGTCACCTGCCTTAATTCATAATAGGAAAACTTATACTCCCTGCTTCTGCGGCCTTCAACTCCCAGAGGAAGACCATAATCATGTTCAAGTTGGTCAATATTATCCAAAAGTTTCTCTTTGTTAGCTACGATTAAGGCTGCTCCTACCCCTTCAAGTTTTACCTCTGATACAGCTTCTGCGCTAAGCAATTTATACTCATCCCTGTTTTCAGCATCTATCTTAGCATATGGATTGGTAGCCAGTAAATTGATAGCAACTTCTTCGTCCCAAACCACGTTGAGCCAACTACCAAAGTGTTCCCTGTCCTTAACAGGCAATTGCATTAGTGTAAATTCATCAATATTTGTTTTACGCTTCACGCCAAACTCAGCCATATGGTATTCAAGTTTTTTTAATGTAAAACCAATATAATTGTCTGTAATATTTAATCCAATTATTGCCTCATAATCGGTTAATTCAAAACTTACTATCAAATCATCACCAAGCCGGTAGATAGAATCAGCGGCAAATTTCATCTCTTTGGCAGGATATGCCAGCATCACTTCATTGTCGTATGGCCGGTACTGGGTTATAGAAAAAACAGGTATTCTCTTTCTTACATCAAGGCACTCCTGCCCGGTGGCTTTGTGGATGAGACTGCGAGCCGTACCATCGTTGCCGAGGATTAGTCGCATTTCTGCATTCTCGATAACAATGTCTGTGACTTCTGAATGCTTTTCTGTAACTGAGCACCCAACGAATTGTGAGGCAAACAATACCAGCAGTAAATAACTAATAAATTGAAATCTGTAATAAAAATAAGTCTTCATAGTTTTTAATTAAGTTATCAAATAATAATTTTTAAGTAATAATAATTTTTTAAATTAGGAGTATTTCAAATATTCAATATTTCTAACAGATATTATTAGGTCTATTTTAGCTCAACCAATGCTACCCAGAATCCATTTCCCGGAGGAGTAAGCTGTACTGAATCTACTCTCCTATAATTCTACGGTTCCAACCACTTGCTTGACATAATGTCTAACCACTTAACATGGATTTTTTCTGTAGATAAAGATACATCAATATTATAGTATTATGTTGAATGAAAATAATACAGGAGCAATTATTCGACGATTAAAACCATGGGGGATTCAATTTCTGAATTAAACACCTGTGTTTCTGATTCAACATTACCTTCTGAAATAAATTCCCCTTCCATTGGATCGAACCATTGGTATTTTTGCAAACCGGATAATTGTGATAACTCAACTTTTCCTCCTTCGGGTAAATAAACGATGCAAAGTTCTCCTGGTTTGGCCAGGCATAAATTCCCATCAGCCAGTTCCGGATGTTTTTCTATATCGGTAATATCTAAATCCTTCAACGCCTTGCCGAGGTATCCTACATATTTTGCCCCAGACAATTCTATTGCCTCACGCCATGAAACATTCGAATTTGCCCAATCAGGCCATCCTTCTTCATCAGGAGTCAGTTTCCAATTCCATAGTCCTCCGGCTCCATATACGACACCCATAGTTCCTCCCGATAATAACTGTGACCACGCCTCATGTCCCTGCCACCATCCTGCTCCATTTGCCGAGTCTCTGATTCCTTCATAAGTTGGTTCTCCATTTGCTACTGCTTTTACTGGTACGTTTTTGTACATCAATTCCACATTGTAGAGTACTTGTTTTCCTGAGTGACCGGTCTGACACCATTGAAAATCCAGCCAATCTGCATCCTGAAATGATATTTTCTTATAAAAGGATGAGGCTTCCGGCATGCGCTCAGAACTAAATTCTTTAAACGGATTATAATGGATTCCAGCAGGTTGCTGATAAAAATCCCATTTCTCTGTTTCCATTCCTCCTTCTAATACACCCTTGTTTTTCCCGTTTCCATCGGCACCAACAAGCCACATTGCGGGTCTTGCACCATAGCGGGCAATAAGGTAACGAGTATAACGCGCATATTCGCCTGGGTCCACTGTCCAGCCCAATACATCTTTACCTTTCCATCCATAACCATGAAAAACTGGCTGATAAACAGGAACGATACCGTGATCGATTAGAATAGTTATCAGGGAATCAAAATACTGAAAATAATCAATATTAATTTGGTTTATATGTCCATCCTTCAAATCTTCAAATGCTACAGCAAAACCTCCCTCCTCTGTTCTGTCCCTTGGTCCATCAACACCCCGGTCTGGTTGAAGCGACATCAATAATGCTATATTAAAACCCCTTTCCTCGCGATTCTTGGCATAGATTGTAACCGATTCAAAAGTACCCCGCCAGGGTAAAGCCCAGGGTGTATCACCAATCATCAAAAATGGTGTTCCATCCGCATGGACAACATTTCGTTTACCCTCAGACATTTTTAATAACCCATGTTTAATAAGTTGATTGTTTCCAAAATAAGGAGTACAAATAAGTTTTCCTTCTTTTCCGTTCAACCCTGTATCACCAATATTCGAGGAGAATGATTTCCAAGTCCACTCTCCATATTCAAATCTACTGGCAAACCTGACTTTCCACTTATCTTCACCATCCCAATATCCCGGACGAATAAGAGTATCCCCATTTTCATGATAAAATTCAACTTTAAATTCAATATCGGTGTACGGATTATCAGAATTAATTTCTGAGTTAAAACTGAGTTCAATTTCTTTCCATTGTTCAGCAACACTCTCTCTTCCATCTTTTAAAATACATGAATTCAATAAAAGGAATGCTAGTGTTAAAATGATTGCAATAAAATTGGTGTTTTTCATGATTTTATTTTTGGATAAAAAGAGTCTCTTATTTTAAATTAAATTTCAGCATAAATAAAATTCAATAATGATCCAGAATCTACATCAATATTATCCAATTGTATAATTAATATTTCCCATACTAATACAATATTGATTTCAGGTTATAAAAAATTTATTGCCGGGCAGTTCCATAGTTTAAAAAATTTGAAGAATGAAATACTTAAATAAATAAAAACAATAATTACTTACATACCCCCTAATTGCTTTCTAATATGCTTCAAGGACAAGTTTATATGATTCTCAACGGTTTTAGTAGAAATATGTTTACGGAGGGCAATCTCATTATAACTCAATCCCTCCTCCCTGCTCATCTGAAATACCTGCTTCCGCTTTAAGGGTAATTCATTAATGGCTGTCTCTACTTCTTTTTTTAAATCACCATACTCCAGGATATCTAAAGGATCCATGCAGTTTTGTTGAGCCTGATTAACTACAAAATTTACATATTTATGATCTTTTGCCCTTTTCCTGAATTGGTCAATAATAGCATTGTAGGCAAGTTTAAACAAAAAGGACTTAAAAGACTTATGTTCCAGTAATTCATTGCGTTTATTCCATACACGGAGAAACACTTCCTGCACGACACCCTCGGCATCTTCGTGAGTTTTCAATATGGACCGACTAAAGCTATAGATTTTATGACAATATCTTTCGTATAAAAGATCAAAAGCCTCAAGCTGACCTTTCTTGAGATCTTTCACTAAAACCCTGTCGCTTTCAGGTAAACTTGGCTGCATAAATTAGTGTTTTAAATATGATTTCTCATGTTAATACGTCTAAGGTATAAAGACACGATTAAGGTTGTCTTTCCTGATTTCTTCAGATAGCTGTTTTAATTCTAATTCATCTACAAAATCTATTAGTATAGGAATCTCAATTGAAGAGGCTTGTTTAATAAACTCTTGCCGAGGAACTGATTGATCTGTATTTCCATTATGGTCAAGGGCACTGGATCCAAACTCAATTCCTATTCCATCCCAATTTTTATTAAACAATGGTTTCCCATCTGAGACCCGTGTAAACTCATTACTACTAGCACCGCCATTACATAGCCAGGTCTGAAAATAAGAAGATACAGGGAAACTGACTTTAATTCCTGTTTGATTGGCATGAATAACCACAGCATAGCTAAGTTTTCCAAAGTCCGACG
>JAOZKQ010000412.1 GCA_029935275.1 Bacteroidales bacterium
TCAGGCCACTTCTTTTTGCATCAAGAGCAATAATTCAACAATACTTAGAGAAACATGGGCTTAGTTATGTTGAAGATTCAAGCAATGCAGAGATTAAATATGTAAGGAATCGAATCCGGCATAAAATCATTCCTGAATTTGAAAAGTTTCAACCTGACTTTCGAAAAAACCTGGACAAGACGATTAGCTATCTTAGTGAAACTGATAAATTATTACAGTTAGTTATTCAGAAAAAACACCAGGAATTGGTCAAAGAGAAGGATGATAATGTATATATCGATAAAATAAAACTTCGGGAATTGAAATTTAATAATGTCTATTTATTTGAATTCTTAAGGCCTTATGGCTTTCCTTCTCCTATTATACAAGACATCCTTGCCTCTTTAAGCTCCACCTCTGGGAAACAATTCTTTTCTGAGAATTATCGACTGGTTACAGACCGTGATTATCTTATCATTACAAAAAAAAGGAAAAATGAACCAGTTTATTATATTATTGACAATCAGGAGACACATCTGGAGCTTCCTATACGGATCAGGCTTAAAAAATTCGAAAATAATCCTGATTATAAGCCTCCTGTAACTAATTCCATAGCTTCAATAGATGCTGACAAAATAAAATTTCCTTTAATTCTCAGAAAATGGCAAAAAGGAGACAGTTTTATACCATTTGGGATGAAACATTCAAAAAAACTAAGTGATTTTTTCATTGACCTCAAGTTATCATTACCAGAGAAGGAAAATGTGTGGTTGCTTACTTCAGAAAATAAAATACTGTGGGTAATAGCTTACAGGACAGATGATCGTTATAAAATTACAAACCAGACAAAAAATATTTTACAACTTGAGCTCATGGATGACTCTCCGCATAATACTGTATTCTAGAGTCAAGTCATGTATATAGTCATTACTTCATTCCAATATTAGCTCTGATCTCTGCAAAAAACTCATGCATACCTTTGGCATCTTTTTCCCTGATCATCATTGTAAGAAGATCCAGCTTTTTTTGGATATTCTCAATTTGATCAATTGTATATGGATTAAAAAGAATATTGGAAAGAAGATGATCATTTTCTGAGAAAACACCTTTCGAGATGGCCAGGTGTTTCTTAAATGTGGTTCCCGGAACTTCCAGCTCCTTCATGCAGGAACCAAATACAATGGAGGATGCAAATGGAATTGAAAGAGAATAAGCAATGGTTTCATCATGTTTCCGAAAACTGTAATCAAAGATATTTAATTTAAGCTTTTCATAAAAATCCCGAAAAAACTTTTTCCCTTCCTCATCTGACTCCTTGATAATAATCGCATTTTGATTACTCAAATCCTTCACATTCCCAAATGTAGGGCCAAACATCGGGTGAGTAGATACAAACCTTCGCCCCGCTTTGTTATAAAAACCTTCCAGTCCATTTTTAACAGAAGCTATATCAGAGATAATACAGTTTTCAGGAATATAGGGCAATACCTCATCAAAAACCTTTTGTGTATGTTGCAAATCAACCGAATTTATAAGAATTTCCGGATTAAATGCATCAAATTCATCATAAGATAAAAAGCGTTGAGAATTAAAAATATACCTGAGCTTCTCTTTTACCGGATCATAAATTCCAACTTCATGGTCAAGGCAAAGTGATTCTGCCAACCATGACCCCATTTTACCCGCTCCTAAAATCAATACTCTCATTTAATTCTCTTTTATTTAAAAACCTCAATTTAGTGTTTTGTCAAACCTTCAGCATCCACCAACATTTTGAAATCCGCCAGTACAATTGCAGTAACTGCTTCTACAATAACAGGAACCCTGAGAGCAATACAAAGATCATGACGTCCTTCCACTTCAAGATCTGTCATTTCACCCGTTTCAATATTTACAGTTCGCTGCTTAATTGAAGTACTGGAAGTTGGTTTTACGGCAAGCCGGAAAGTTATATCATTACTGTTTGTAATACCTCCATTTATTCCACCCGCATAATTAGTTTCTGTTTGTCCGCTTTGGTCAATAAAAGCATCATTGTGATCACTACCATGCATTTTTGCTGCTGCAAAACCGGAACCAAACTCCACTCCCTTAATTGCAGGGATAGAAAATAGCAAATGACTTAGAACTGCCTCTACCGAATCAAAGAAAGGTTCTCCCAAACCTACCGGAACACCGGAAACCACACATTCAACTATTCCTCCTATCGAATCATTCTTTTCAACAGCCATATCAATGGCTTTTTCAATATCTTTTAGTCCTCCAGCCTCCACCAGATGAGCACTGATCTTCATATCTTTCAATACTTTGGAAGCAATAACACCGGCAGCTACCAGACCCAGGGTCAACCTGCCGGAAAAATGGCCTCCTCCTCTGTAATCTGTATATCCTCTATATTTTTTAAGCGCTACAAAATCGGCATGACCCGGTCGTGGAATTTTTGTAAACAATGAATAATCCCTGGATCGGGTATTTGTATTTCGGAACAATATCATAATGGGAGCTCCAGTGGTTTTGTCATTGAAAACTCCGCTAAGTAATTCAGGAATATCAGGTTCAGTCCTTGGGGTTGTCCCCTTTGCCCCACTTCTCCTACGTGCCAGTTTTTCCTCAAAATCCACTATTTTAAGTGATATTCCGGGAGGGCATCCATCAATAAGCACACCAACAGAAGCACCATGAGACTCACCAAAAATACTTATCCTGAAAATTCGACCAAAACTATTCATTTACAATTCCTCCAATTTGTTTAAGATCCTCAAAAAAACCGGGCCATGATTTAGACACACATTCCGATTGTTCAATATATACAGGCCCTTCCGCCCCTATAGCTGCAACAGCTCCTGCCATTGCAATACGATGATCCCCATGTGAGTGTACCTTAC
>JAOZKQ010000413.1 GCA_029935275.1 Bacteroidales bacterium
GCAGAAATATAAATGAAGCCAAAAAGAACATGTATTGGTTTAGTGCAATATTGGTCCCTGTTAATTTCCTTTTTCTGGTCCTTGGGCTGTTTTTATATCTTTATGCAAGCCAAAAAGGAATTGAAATTCCGGTCAGGTCAGATGATCTATATCCTATACTGGCCTTAAAATACTTTACTCCTTTTATTGGAATTGTATTTTTATTGGGCATAACCGCAGCAGCATTCTCCAGTGCTGACTCTGCCTTGACAGCTTTAACTACTGCATTTTGTGTTGACTTCTTAAAACTGGATAATAAATCTGAAAAGAATCAAAAACGAAGCCGTTTAATGGTTCATGTCGGATTTTCACTTGTTTTGCTTCTTATTATTATTGTTTTCCGTATTATCAATAACGATAGTGTTATAACGGCCGTTTTTAAAGTTGCCGGTTATACTTATGGTCCACTTCTTGGATTATATGCCTTTGGCTTATTTACAAAAATGCAGGTTAAGGATAAGTGGGTTCCTTTGGTGGCCATATTGTCCCCATTAATCAGCCATGTAATTAAATTATATTCTTCCCAGATTATTCCAGGCTATCATATGGGTTTTGAGTTTTTAATTTTAAACGGGCTGGTTACTTTTATAGGACTCTTACTAATACGAAAGAAAAATTCTGATCAGATATTAATTAGCTGAATCTGCCCCGTATCAGGTCTTCGCAGAAGTTACCGGATTTTATCAGCATATTATCTAAAAAATCAGGGAATAAATTCGGATTAACCTGAAACAGAAAAAATTTCTTTAATTAGATGATCATATTCCTTGTAAAGCACATTTCTTTTAAGCTTTAAAGTAGGTGATAGTTCTCCTGTAGCAGGGCCCCATTCCTTACATACCAATCTGAATCTTTTTATTTGTTCATGAAAGGCAAGGTTCTTATTAATTATATTTACTTCCTTTTGGTATCTTGCGATTACTTCGGGTATTTTTATGAGATGTTCATTGTCCCTGTAATTAATTTTATGAAGAAAGCACCAGTTATGCAGGAATTCAAAATTAGGAGAAAGCAGTGCGCTTGCAAATTTTTCGTTTTCACCAATTACCATTAATTGCTCTATGAACAATGATTCTTTGAATTTATTTTCAATTACCTGTGGAGCTACATATTTACCATTTGAAAGTTTGAAGATCTCCTTTTTTCTATCGGTAATTTTTAAATATTTGTTATCTATCATGGCTCCTATATCTCCTGTATGAAACCATCCATCATCATCAATTACTTCTTTGGTTAGATCAGGTTTATTATAGTAGCCCATCATAATATGAGGCCCTTTTGAAAGAATCTCTCCATCTTCAGCAATTTTTACCTGAGCTGCTTCAATAAGGGGGCCAACTGTACCCACCATAACTTCATCAGTTATGAGGTTGTTTACTGCTATAACGGGAGATGTTTCTGTAAGTCCGTAGCCTTCGAGGATATGAACCTTAGCAGCCCAAAAAATTGTAGAAAGACGGGGTTGCAAAGCTGCACCTCCTGAAACAATTGTTTTTACATTACCACCTAATGCTTCCCTCCATTTAGAGAAAACCAGTTTGTCTGCAATGTTAAGCCTCTTCTTATAAAACCATGAGTTCTGTCCATGAAGTTTATATTTGTGACCCAGGTTTACTGCCCAGAAAAAGATCTGTTTCTTTACATAAGGTAGTCCTTTTCCTTTACTTATGATTTTATCATAAACGGTTTCCAGCAGACGGGGAACCGTGGAAAATAAATCGGGCTTAATATCTTTTAGGTCATTAACAATGGTTGCCATATTTTCAGCGTAATAGATACTGATACCTTTATACATGTAATGATAGGTTAACATTCTTTCATAAATATGGCAAAGAGGGAGAAAACTCAGGCATTTTGCACCATGCCCGTTGGGATGGACTACGGATGTATATATTGCATTACTTACCAGGTTTGAATGACTAAGCATGACTCCTTTTGGAAAGCCGGTTGTACCCGAAGTATAAATTAAAGTAACAAGATCTTCCGGTTTTACGCTTTTCTTTATTTCTTTCAGACTTACTTCATGCTTTTTTGCATTTTCTTTACCCAGGGAAAGAATTTCTTCCCAGTTTTTTGCATTTTCAACTTCATCTATTGTATAAACACCTTTTATACTTTTAGTTTTCTCCAATATTGGCTGAATCTTGTTATAAAGGCTTTTGTCAGAAATAATAAGCAGTTTAGGCTCAGCATCATTTAAGATGTATTCATACTCTTCAGTTGTAATAGTAGGGTAAATTGGTAGATGTACCATTCCAGCCTGACTTATGCCCATATCAATGAAATTCCATTCAGGCCTGTTGTTGGATACCAAAGCAATTACATCACCAGGTTTCATTCCAAGTTCAAGTAATCCATAACTAAAGCTTATAGCTTTTTCATTAAATTCTTTTTGGGAATAAGTTACCCATTCTTTGTTTACTTTTCCAGCTAAAGCAACAGTATTGTTATATTTCTCAAGTGTGTAATCCAGCAGATCAAAAGTTCTTTTAAATTCCATGGGGTTTAAGATTAAAATTTTTCAAATATATAAATTAATATGTAATTTCTCGACTGAAAAAATTGGACTGGGTTAGTTGATTTTAATGTGATGTGTAACATTCAGTGATCCAGTGCTATAAGGAATTTTGTTTAAAAAAGTATTTTCGACTGGTATCTATTTATAGTTTAGATTTATGTTCCTTTTCCTTAAAAATATGATTTATTTGATGGCTGTATTTTTTTTGAATAAAAGAACGCTTTAATTTTAAATTATGAGAGAATTCGCCTGTACTTACTGACCAATCATCACAAATGAAATGGTAATTTTTTATTTGCTCAAAAT
>JAOZKQ010000414.1 GCA_029935275.1 Bacteroidales bacterium
ACTCAGTTATAGTGAATAAGCTACGTACTTTTCTATCGCTTTTTGGGATTACTATTGGAATTTTTGCCATAATAACTGTATTTACCGTACTGGACTGGATGGAAAGTTCTATTCGGGAGAATATTGCTTCACTGGGGGATAATACTATTTATGTTCATAAGTGGCCATGGGGTATGAACCCTGATTTGAAATGGTGGGAAATTATAAAGCGTCCTGTGCCTACATATGATGAATATGAGGAAGTTAAGTCAAGGTTGTCAACAGCGGATGAAGTTAGTTTTGCTATTCAAACGAACGTTAATGTAAAATATAAAAATAATTCTGCTGAAAGTATTACATATTTTTCATTTACCTATGGATATGAAAATATCAGGTCATTCGAGATTGAGAAAGGCAGGTACTTTTCTTTATTCGAGGCGAATAGTGGTAAAAATGTAGCTATTATAGGTGCTGTCATTGCTGATAAATTGTTTGAGAATACAAATCCTGTCGGGAAGGAAATAAAAATAAGAGGGAAGAAGCTCAGGGTAATCGGGGTGATTAAGAAGGAAGGTGTAGGTGGAATTGGCGATAATGGCTTTGATGAGAATATCCTGGCCCCGATTAATTTTACAAGGAACATGGTGGATATCAGAATGGAAAGATTGAATCCTATGATTATTGTTAAATCCAGGGACGATGTATCTATATCTGAACTAAGGGATGATCTGACAGCTACAATGAGGGCTATCAGGAGGTTAAAACCTAAAGAAAAGGATGATTTTGCTTTAAATCAGGCCAGTTTAATTACTCAGGGTTTTGAAGCTGTATTTGCCGGAATAAATGTTGGTGGTTGGATAATTGGGGGTTTTTCTATACTTGTAGGAGGATTTGGTATTGCTAATATCATGTTTGTTTCTGTAAAAGAGAGAACAAAGATTATTGGAATACAAAAAGCATTAGGTGCAAAAAACAATTTTATCCTGCAACAATTTTTATATGAATCCATTCTCCTTTCACTGGTTGGAGGTTTACTTGGCCTGATTTTAGTATGGATCGGGACAATTGTAATGAATCAGGTATGGGATCTTAATATTCATATTACCCTTGATAATGTTTTACTTGCTTTATTTATATCGGGAAGCATTGGTGTGATTTCCGGATATACACCGGCACGTACAGCTGCAAAATTAGATCCGGTTGATGCAATATCAACAACTTTTTAGTGCACTGGTATCAGTAGAAATATTTTGGCAAAGTAAGATCGTTTCGAATGTTTGTTGCAAAGTAATTATTAGAAATTCCCTTAAAGAGTTGCAAACAGGATTCTTCCAATCATAAGGTAAATAAACAATCCCATAATATCATTTAGAGTAGTAATAAATGGCCCGGTTGCCAGGGCAGGGTCAATTTTATATTTGTTTAATGCTAATGGAATAATGGTTCCAAAAAAGGATGCAAATATAATCACCGAGAATAAGGCAATACTAACTGTAAGGGTAAGTGCATAAGTGTCGCTTGCAAATACATTATAAATAAATATGATAACAGAAAGAATAACTCCATTTATGCTTGCTACTACAAATTCCCTTCCCAGCTTTTTATAAGTACTTTCTATTCCAAGTGAATTATTTGCCAGGCCTTGTACAATAATTGCGGATGACTGAACTCCAACATTACCGCCCATGGCTGCAATCAGTGGTATAAAAAAGGCCATTTCAGGGTACATCCCCAAATCTACCTCATAAAACCCGATAACATTAGCCACAAGAATTCCACCCAATAATCCAATGAAAAGCCAGGGTATCCGGGCCCTGGTGAGTACCCATACCTTGTCAGTTGATTCAATATCCTCAGAAATACCGGAGGCCATCTGATAATCCTTTTCAGCTTCCTCTTTAATTACATCTACTACATCGTCAATGGTAATGCGGCCCAGTAAGCGGCCAATTGAATCAGTTACCGGAAGGACTACCAGGTCATATTTCTCCATAATTCCAGCTACTTCTTCTTTTGGTGTATCTGTTTTTACCGAGATGACATCTTTATTGGAAATATCTTTGACTTTTTTTCGATTATCACTTAATAACATCCTCTTAAGTGAAGCTGTTCCATGTAAGATGTCGTTATCGTTTATCACGTAAACATAATAAACTTCATCAACCTCTTCAGCCTGTTTTCTCATTTCCCTCAGACAGTTGGTAAGTGTCCAGTTTTCGTTTACTTTGATGAGTTCCTTGGCCATAAGGCCGCCTGCAGTATTTTCATCATAGGCCATAAGGTCAACAATGTCGCCTGCCTGTTCAATGTCTTCTATATGGGAAAGTACCTGCTCCTGCTTTTCTTCGTCCATGTCCCCGATGACATCTGCAGCATCATCAGAGTCCATTTTTTCTATGAATTGCTTCGCAATGACCTCACTGGAAAGGAATTTCAGAAAATGCTCCCTGTCATCTTCATCCAGTTCAGCTATGGTATCCGCTGCTTTCTCTTTATCGAGGAGCAGGTATAGAAATTTAGCTTCATCAATGTCCATCTCATCATAAATCTCAGCAATATCAGCCGGATGAAGCGTATCCAGTATTTCTATGGCTGCTTTTTCATCTTTGGCTTCAATGGAGTCCCTGATCCTGTTAATAAAGTCTTTGCTTAGTTCAAAAGGCATGATAAGGTGTTTTTCGGCCTTAAAATTAATTAATTTTTAGTTTTTTCTTCTCAATATTGACTGTTAGTTCTATAAAATCATCAACTGATAGTTGCTCAGGTCTGCGTTTAAGCATCTTTTCATCATCGGGTAATTCTGTTAACAGGGGTTTTAATGAATTTCTGAGCATCTTTCTGCGTTGGTTAAATGCGGTTTTTACTACCCTGAAATACAATTGA
>JAOZKQ010000415.1 GCA_029935275.1 Bacteroidales bacterium
AGAACTTTCAATGATATTTTTCCTGTCTCAAAACCGGTTATCGGGATGGTCCATGTACCTGCCCTGCCCGGTACACCCGCCAATAAGCTTCCTGTTAATAGTATAATAGACCAATGTGTTAAAGAAGCCGAAATACTTGAAAAAAACGGACTGGATGGCCTTATGATTGAAAATATGCATGACATCCCCTACCTGAACCGGAAGGCAGGTCCTGAAATTGTAGGAATGATGAGTGTAATTGGAAATGAAATTCGTAAAATGACTAAATTACCTTGTGGTATTCAAATACTGGCAGGTGCAAATAAGGAGGCACTGGCCGTGGCCATGGCTGCAAATCTGGACTTCATCAGGGCAGAAGGTTTTGTTTTTGCACATCTGGCCGACGAGGGATATATGGATTCAGATGCCGGAGAACTTCTAAGGTACAGGAGACAGATTAATGCTGAAAAAATATTGATCTTTACTGATATTAAAAAGAAGCACAGTTCTCATGCGATTACTTCAGACGTTTCTATAGTTGATACAGGTATTGCAGCAGAGTTCTTTTTATCTGATGGGCTGATTGTTACGGGGAAAACCACCGGCAGTTATACCGAGTCTGATGATTTAATAAAAGTTAAGGAATCAGTTAAGCTTCCCGTCCTGGTAGGTTCAGGAATAACAGAAAGTAATATCTCCGATTATTTTTACCTGGCTGATGGTTTCATTGTGGGTTCCTGGATAAAAAAAGACGGGCACTGGAAAAACGGCCCTGATCCGATACGAATCCGTAAGCTTATGAAGAGAGTAGAACAGTTGCGAAATAAGAAATAATTTATAGAAACCTACCTAAGTATATGACTTGTTCTAAGGGGCATTGATAGAAAACAAGATGGGAACTTTCTCTATAATATTAATAGCCATAAGTTTATCAATGGATTCATTTGCCGTTTCCATTTCAAATGGATTAACAATAGAAGAATTAAGCCTTAAAAGAATTCTTTTTATAGCTTTCTCATTTGCCCTATTTCAGGCATTGATGCCTTTGATAGGATGGTTTACAGGAATTGGAATTGAAAAATACATTAGGAAAATTGATCATTGGATCGCATTTATCCTTCTGCTTGCAATAGGGGCAAAAATGATCTATGAAGGATTAAGTAAAAATGCTACTAAAAATGATTCAGAATTAAACATCTTAAGCATTATAGGACAATCTATTGCGACCAGTATTGATGCATTTATAATTGGAATAAGTTTCGCTATTCTGGACCTTTCCATTATTAAACCTGTTATAATAATTGGTTTTATTACTTTTCTTTTTTCGTTTGCAGGACTGGAACTAGGAAAATACTTTGGAAAAAAGATTGGAAAAACTGTTGAAATTTTTGGAGGGATCGTTTTAATAGGAATCGGTCTGAAAATACTTTTTGAACACCTGTATTTTTAAGAATTAGAAGCTGTATTCAACATACAAGTTAGATTAAAAAAAGCCTGACAGGTAAATTCAGTCAGGCTTTTTTTATACTATTTTGAAGAATAATTAAAAATCAACATAATCAGCAGTATTCAAGAAATCAAAACTCATCTGGCAACTTACCAGCGGTTCAAAATTATATTGCTCAACTTCAACAACACCATACTGCACGCCTGCCTTTTCATTTGCAGCAAAAATAGCTTCGAAATCTATATTTCCACTGGCACCTACTTCCTCTTTGTCCTTAATATGGTAAATTTCAAACCTGCCCGGATATTTATTAAAGTAATCTACAGGTTGTTTTCCGCCCTCCACAATCCAATACAGATCCAGTTCAAACATTACTTTTTCAGGATCGGTTAATTCAAGCATCCAGTCATACACAGGCTTGCCTTCAAATTCAGTGGTAAACTCATGGCTGTGATTGTGATAACCAAAGCGGATTCCTTTTGCATTGCATTTTTCACCCACAGCATTAAAATACTTGCAATATTGCTTAAGTCCTTCCAGACTTTCATAACCCTCTTCCCCCATCCAGGGCTGAACGATCCATTTCACACCGGCAGCTGCATGCGCATCAATACACATGTCCCACCAGGCCATAGTTTTTTTCCAGTTTGCCGAATCAGGCATATTCTGACCAGAATGTGATCCTAGAAATTGCATGCCATTTGTTTCACATAATGTCTTAAATTCCACAGGGTCCATTCCATAAAATTTACCAGCTCCAAATCCTGCAGCTTCTACATATTTATAACCCATCTCCCCTACTTTGGCAACGGTAGCTTTTACATCTTTTTTCATATCGTCCCTTACCGAATACAACTGTAAACCAAGAAATTTTTCTTTGGGTTGCGTTGTACAGGAGCTCATTCCCTGTAAAATAAAAGCTATTATTCCAGCAAAAAATAAAATTTTCAGACTAAATTTTTTGATTGTCATTTTATAAGTTTTAAGTTGTTAATACTTTAATTCCGTTCTATCCTGATTAAAAATAGATTTCGATTCAAAGGTATTTAATCCATTTCATATTTTGAACAAATAATTGAACTTTCTTATTAACAGTTATTAATCCTCCAAATAAAGAATGAATATCAAAGCCGACGCATTATAAAACTAATTACAATTGATTATTAATGACTTGGTTTTCATAAACCAAAAAAGAATAAATCTATTGAGATGTAACAGTCTGATTATTAATATGTATAATTATAATACATTTGCCTGGGTTTTACTCCGACTTTCAAGTCGGGGTTTGGATAAAAACAATATATATTTGGCTTTAGCCATTAATAAAAATTAATCACCCTGCCTTTTGTAACAATATAAATGAGTTGGAGTATGAGTTCTTTGCGTTAACCCGGATTATTCATTTAGGCTTCAAATGAATAATTGACGAAAGAA
>JAOZKQ010000416.1 GCA_029935275.1 Bacteroidales bacterium
TCTACCATCAAAATATTATCAATGGTAGCTGCAACGACAATATCGATATCGGCACTCTCCAACTGTGTAAAAGTAGGATTAACCACAAAACCCCCTTCAATTCTGGCAACTCTTACTTCAGAAATAGGGCCATTAAAGGGAATATCAGAAACTGCAATTGCAGCAGAAGCAGCAAGTCCAGCCAGTGCATCCGGCATAATATCGCGATCAGCTGAAACGAGGGTTATATTTACAAATGTATCGGAATGATAATCCTCCGGAAACAACGGACGTAATGCCCGGTCAACCATACGCGAAATTAATATTTCATGATCAGTAGGGCGGGCTTCCCTTTTAAGGAACCCTCCGGGAAATCGTCCCAGAGAAGCATACTTCTCTTTATAATCTACAGAAAGGGGCATAAAATCCACATGCTCTTTAGCCTCCTTTGCGGATGTTACAGCAGCCAAAAGCACTGTATTTCCCATTCTTAATTCTACAGAACCATCTGCTTGTTTGGCAAGTTTGCCAGTTTCAATGGTAATTTTCTTACCATCACTAAATTCAATCGTTTTCTCTACAACTTTTTTCAACATCTTAATTACATCTTAATTTAATTCTCAAACTCTATTTATATAAAAAAAGGCAATCTAAAATTGCCTGCTTTTTACTTATCTTCTCAATTTCAAGGCCTTTATAATAGCCCTGTATCTTTCAATATCTCGTTTTTTCAAATAATCCAACAGGCTTCTTCGCTTTCCAACAAGCTTCAATAGCGAACGCTGGGTACTAAAATCCTTTTTATTTGATTTTAAATGCCCGGTTAGGTGAGCAATCCGATATGTAAACAAAGCTATCTGGCTTTCTGCTGTGCCTGTGTTAGTTACAGACTTCCCATGCTTTTTAAAAATTTCTTTTTTTATTTCTCCAGTTAAATACATAACTACTCTAATAAATTAATTGTTAATTCACCTGATTTTTAAAGAGCTGCAAAGTTAGTTCTTTTTTTTACTTTATCAATTAATTCCGCAAAAGTTTTATTTACATCCCCAATGGAGCAAAAACAGGGGCAAGAAGAAAGCCAGGAACATTCATTTCTTTACGGGGATGCAAAGTGAATTGGCAAAAATGAATCTTTACATTATCTTCTCAGCTTACATATCCCCTTTTTCAAGCAATTGCCTCAACTTTTCTAGTTGTTGGGGATCCCCTAAGACAAAAAGCTGATCGTTTGCGGAAAGTATCACATCTGGTGTTGGATTAAAAATATAGGCATTGTCTTTTTTTAGTCCGACAATATTTGCTCCGGTGACATTTCTGACACCCAGCTCTTTAATAGATTTATTAATAAAACAAAAAGCCATATTTTGACAGGAAAGCTCTTCTAAATTTACGTCATCACTACTTTGAAGCATAATATATTCCAAAAACTCAACTACATCGGGCTGAACAACCAGCTTAGCCATGCGCTGCCCGCCAATTCTGTCAGGCATTATAACATTATCGGCTCCTGCCCGCCTCAGTTTCGTATCAGATTTTTCCTCAGAAGCCCGGCTAATAATCTTTAACTTCTTATTCATCTGCCTTGCAGTTAAGACCACAAAAAGATTGTCTGCATCATTTGGCATGGCAGTAATCAATGCACTGGCTGTATTAATCATCGCTGCCTCAAGGGTTTCTTCCTGCGTTGCATCCCCTTCAATATACAAATAATCAGTTTCTTCACGGATGATATCCACCCTGTCGTGACTTTTATCAATGATCACGAATTTTTTATTATGGTCAATTAATTCAACTGCTGCCTGGCGGCCATTTCTTCCAAAGCCGCACACAATTACATGATCCTTTAGTCTTTGAACTCGCTTTTTCACTTTGTTGTCTTTATAATAATTTCTGAAAACTCCTTCAATTAAAAATCTGGTGAAAGAAGTTACCACATAAATAAAAATACCAAAACTAAAGATGATCAAAACAGAAGTAAAAACCATTCCGGGATCATCCAATTGGTGAACCTCTTCATAACCAACTGTAGAAATAGTAATAACGGTCATAAAAAGAGCCTCTGTAAAGGTAAAGCCCTCCAGGGCCATATAACCTATAACCCCAATAAATACAATAGTTATCAGTAGGAGTACTCCAATTATGATATGCTTAACCTGTCTTTCCTGCATTATTTGTTAAAGATAATAATTTGATTTCCTATCTCACAATCCAAACACCTTTTATATTTACAGTAACTATTTCTTAACTGAATTAAGGATTGTGTATAAAAAGCGTTATCTGATTGAATACCAGCTTCTGCCCACTGTCTGATCAGTTTATTCTTTTCAGGGGGAATCTCTTCAAGAAATTTCACTGACCTCTCTTTTAAATCATTTCGTCCTTTCTGCTCACCAAACATAAAAAGAAATGGGATAATAGTATTTATCAAAATAGAATATTTAGCATCCAACCCCATATTTTTGGATATATTTATCGATTCTTTATTAAACTGATAGTGGTTTCCCCAATAGGGTGACACCTGAAAGTTAAATACCTCCATCAATGTCTCGTGACTCTCTGCCTCCATACAGGCAGAAAACAGATTCCCTGAAGAATGATGTATCATACTGGCAAACTGAGCAATCCTGATAGTTGGGAAATTAAGGGGACGCATCCTCATGAATCTCCAGATATGCTTTTCCAATGGCTTTAGTTCAAATTTCTTTCTGAAGAATTCATACTCTTTTTTTAAACCCTGGTAATATTCATCGCCAAACAAATCTTCACTTAATAAACCCGCCTGACCAAATAATAGCGCCTCAAGCTGAAAAAGATTATCCTTATGCTGCAACAAATACTTCAAGGGCAATGACCTGGCAAGACGCTCAAATTGC
>JAOZKQ010000417.1 GCA_029935275.1 Bacteroidales bacterium
TTGCTGCTGCAGTTTTTGCTGTGGGAATTTGCTATTTCTGGCCTACAATGATTGGCTTTGTTTCTGAGAACATTCCTGAAAGCGGGGCCTTGGGACTTTCAATAATGGGAGGAATGGGGTTTTTGTCAGTGTCTATTGTTTTACCAGTGATGGGAAGGTTCCTCGATTTGTCAGGCTCAGGGGCAGAAACACTTAGGTATATGGCTGTATTACCGGCATTCTTAATTATCGCTTTTGGAATTCTTTACCTTTCTTACCGCAAAAAAGCGAAAACTTAAAAATAATATTTTCAAAATAGTATATTTAAAATGAAAAAAATAAAATTAGGTATGATTGGGGGCGGACTAGGGGCCTTCATTGGTGATGCCCACCGGCGCGCATCCAGGATATGTAATGACTATGAACTGCTCGGTGGCGTTTTTGACGTTGATTATGAAAAAAGTAAAGAATTTGCCAGACAGGAAGGCATTGATTTAAACAGATGCTATGCTTCTATTGATGATTTAATTATTGGAGAATTAGCACTTCCAGAAGAGGATAGGATTCAGGCCGTATCAATTGTTACACCTAACTTCTTGCATTATTCTTTTGCAAAAAAACTTATCGAAAACAGGTTTCATGTTATTTGTGAAAAACCAATGACAACCAGTGTTGAAGAAGCAGAAACCTTAAGGGATATACTGGATGATTGCAAAGTAAGCTTTTGTCTGACACACACCTACACCGGTTACCCAATGGTAAGACAAATGAAAGAGCTGATTTCTGAAGGTGTGTTGGGTGATATTCAAAGAGTTGATGCACAATATTACCAGGGCTGGATCAATTCCATTATCCATGAGAGAGATTCAAGAATTACCGGTGTATGGAGACTTGAACCTGAATATGTTGGTATCAGTAGTTGTATGGGGGATATTGGGGTACATGCTTTTAACCTTATTGAATATACAACCGGCATGGAGATAAAAAGTCTGTTGGCCGATCTGAATAATGTAACCAAAACAAACAAACTTGACCTTGATGGAACCGTACTTCTCCGGTTTAAAGATAATATCCGTGGAGTGATCCGGTCAAGCCAGGTAGCAGCTGGAGAAGAAAATAATTTAAGAATAGCAGTTTATGGATCAAAAGCCAGCCTTAAATGGGCACAGGAAGATCCAAATTACCTGTACCTGCTAAGCGATGATGGACCCACAAAAATATACAAACCTGCCAACACCTATAATTCTAAGCTTGCAGAAGAAAGCCATGTTATGCCAGCTGGCCATCCGGAGGGTATCTATGAGGCACTGGCGAATATTTATAAAGGAATGGCGAAATCCATAAGGGGTGAGGATTATGATGAAGGTGAATTTCCAAATGTCTTTGATGGTGTCAGGGGGATGAAGTTTATTGAGACAGTGGTACAATCCAATGCGGATGGAAATGTTTGGAAAGAAATATAGGTGAAGTCAAATGGAAGATAGGAATGTTGGAATAATGCCCACCTGACCGCCCGCCTGGATGAACCATTCGGACAGGGACGGGCAGGGAAGAGTGGAATGTTGAGCGGAGCGAAATCCCGCTACTGCGGGGATGGAATTTGCATTAAAGACAATTCAGGAATAAGTATATTTGCGATACAGATATTTTTTTTCACATAATACAAAAAGGGAAGCCTTCTTTCAATAAAGATGGAAATTTAATTCAAATTAAAATATGATTTCTCTGGTCATTCCATTATACAATGAAGAAAAACTGGTTGATGAATTAATGAGCCGGTGTTTAAAAGTATTGAATGAAATTGGAGATGATTTTGAACTCATTATTATTGATGATGGCAGCAAGGATCAAACTTTAGAAAAATTAATCGATCGAAAGGAAAACGAAAAGCGAATAAAGATTATTTCCCTGTCGAGAAACTTTGGCCATCAGGCAGCAATAACAGCAGGACTTGAATTTGCGAGAGGAGACTTTGTTGCCATGATGGATGGCGATCTTCAGGATCCTCCGGAACTTATTACAGAAATGTATATCCTGCTAAAATCCGGTTCATTTGATATCATAAATGGAAAAAGAAAATCAAGAAAAGAAGGCTTGCAAAAAAGATTACTGATTTCCATATTCCATAAGATTTTCGGGAATGTTTCAGGCCTGAAAGAAATTGAAAATGTAGGCAACTTCTCCATGTTCAACAGAAGTGTATTGCTTGCCTTACTCTCTCTGAAAGAAAAAATCAGGTACTTACCTGGACTAAGGTCGTTTATAGGATTCAAACAGGGCTTCATTGAATATGACAGGAAAGTTCGTACCGATACAAAATCAAAGATGCACTTTAAAGATTTACTTGCACTTGGTCTGGATGCAATCTTCTCCTTTTCAAAAACCCCACTCAAAATTTGTATATTTTTAGGAATTATTGGAGTAATTGTATTTTTGTTTGCGGGAATATATGTGTTAATAGCCAAAATTTTTGGATTTGCCCTGTTGGGCTGGTCCTCTACCATGCTAAGTATCTATTTCCTGGGTTCTATTCAATTAATATTTCTGGGAATTTTAGGGGAATACATTTTTAGAATTTATAAAGAAACACAAAACCGTCCAATTTACTTTGTAAAAGAAATCTATGATTAATATTGGACTCTAATTGTGCAAACAAACGATCCAGCACATATGGGATTTAATTCGAATTTTGCATAAGAATATGTCATGATGGTTGCGGGTTACGGGTTACGAGGTATGGGTTACGGGTTTTCCTCATCAGATTCAAAAAAAAAATACATGTTTTATTATTCCCCGAAAGATTTTAACTATCAATTGATTTAGACTCTTAATAAAACAATATGCTTCCTGTCCTCACTAAATACCTGAATTTTAAA